>NZ_NCJX01000010.1:0-109189 GCF_002282635.1 Acidiphilium sp. 34-64-41
GCGGGCGGCGCCGAGGCGCCAACCTATGCCCAGCTTTATTCGGGAGCATGGGTCCACCCCACATGTAGTGGGTGTCTGACTTAACCGGATAGGCACGCACGGTCCGTATTCCGCGCGGATTGCCGGCCAGTATACGGGCCAGCAGTATACCACGTTCGACTATAACCCGACCAATGCCGCCTATATTCCGGGAACCGCACAGCCTGCGTCGGGCTTTCCGGGCATTCAATACGGCCTGCAAACAGCGCCGAACAAGGCGTTTCTGCTGCCGGGCTTCCTGACGCTGAACGTGCTTTTGAAGTACAACGTGCCGGTTCACTTCCAGTCGATCAAGGTCCTGACGCTTTCACTGAACGTCAAGAATCTGCTCGGTCTGAATTACTACAACCATTTCTATAACGTGTATCAGCAGATCTCGGGTAACAGCCCGACCGGGTTTCTTGGTACATCGCCTTACGCAGCGGCCTTCTATGGTCCGCCGCGCACTATCTTCGCCAGCGTTTCGGCGAAGTTCTGATCTTCTGTTTGGCTTGTCGCAGGGGGCCGCGCGATGCGCGGCCCCGTTGTGTGATTCAGAATGAATTTTCAGCGAAAATGCGTTGAATATTTCAATTCTAAGTACACATCCGACACAGTTTTTTTAGCAGCATTTTATTTGCGTTTTTGCTTTCCAATCGCGTGGAAACCTGCTTGACGAGCGTTCCATGGATCAGCGGGATCGAGGGGTGATCATGACGGCAGCACATGTACAGACAGGTTTGAACAACCGGTTCGCCCGCCTGCGTCGCTGCCTGCTGTCTGCCCTGCTCGCCCTGCCCTTGCCCGCCATTGCCGCGGCACCGCAGACGTGCGGCACCGTGATTGTGCCGCCGGGCGTTGGCTCCGGCGCACCTCCGGCGTCCGTTACTGAACTTAATCCATTTTTTGCGTCCTCAACTTATAATCAAGTGGCTGGAGGTCTTTTGTATGAAGGCTTGATTTGGGTTAATCGGGATCATACGATTACGTGGTCTCGTAGTCTGGCGACAAAAATTGATGTTTCAAAGAATAATACTGTTTTCACTGTAACGATGAAGCCTTGGATGTGGTCCGACGGGAAGCCTGTTACCGCTAGCGATGTTCTTTATACCTTCAATACGATAAAAAAACTTGGTCCAACATTTTTGAATTACGGCACAGGCGGCATTCCGACGGTTGTCAAAAGCTTTACGGTAATCAATCCTCAACAGTTCCGAATTGTTACACTTCATCCGGTGAATCCCACGTGGTTCGAGATCGAAGGTTTGCCGGTCCTTGCCCCGTATCCTGAGCATATTTGGGGTAAGTACACGATCAATCAGATGTGGCGCCGTCAATCTGACCCATCATTTTTTCATGTAGTCGACGGACCCTACAGGGTCGCCAGCTTCAAGCTCGGCCGGCATATAATTTTCGAGCCCAATTCGACGTACCAGGGTCACAAATCGCAAATCAGCCGATTCATTATGAAGTTTCTTCATTCCTCCGGCGCTGAAATCGAAGGCATTCGAAGCGGCTCGATCGACATTAGCAACCTGCCGTTTTCGCTTTGGCAGGAAGGTCATCGGCTAAAGAATGTCAGGCTGATTAAGATTCAACCGGCATTTGGGTTCGATTATACCCAACTTAACTACAAGAATCCGGCTGTTGCATTTTTTCGAGACGTGAAAGTGCGGCAAGCAATGGTTGATGCAATAAGCCAAAGAATAGGCAACAAACTTTTGCTTCACGGTCTGGGGACTGTTCAACATGGACCCGTACCTGTGGATCCGGCGACTTTCCTATCTCCTTCAGCGCGCTTAGGCCAGTGGCCGGTTGGATATAACCCCACGAAAGCCAAACAGTTATTGGACGAGGCGGGATGGAAGCCAGGTCCGGACGGTATTCGCGTCAAGAATGGTAAACGGCTCGCTTTTACATATCTCCAGGCGTCCGGGGGCAGCACATCGATGTTGGGGGCCGAATTGACCCAACAGTGGTTGCGGGCAGTAGGAATCGACATGAAAATCAGGCTTGTGACGTTCAATCAGTTGCTGGCGTTGTCGCAAAAGCCGCTCGCGTGGGAAGCGATGGGGTTCGGCTGGCAGCTTGGTTCTTATCCATCTGATGGGGCACAGCTTCGAACTAACGGTGCTCAAAATCAGGCCGGGTATAGTGATCCGAAGATGGACCGCTTACTCAACGCTGTAACAACGGAAGCCGGGACCGAGGCCCTTTACCAATATCAGGATTACGCAGCCGAGCAACAACCCGAGTTATTTGCCGGCAATCCTGGCTCTGTAATTCTTGTGCGCAAAGGACTGCGGGGGATCAGCAAATTCATCAGCCCTACCGGCTCATGGTCGCCACAATACCTACATTTCACGGCGCCACCGTGCGGTAGCGCTACCGCCGCCAATGTAACACCATGAGACTTAGAAAGCGACCATTTAGCCTGGAGGGATTGCCCAGATGCTGCGAATGATCACTGCGCGGCTGTTGACAGCGCTTCTCTCGCTGGCAATTCTTGTGACGATCGTCTTTTTTATGACGCATGCGACGCCTGGTGGGCCGGCCTATTCAATTCTGGGCCAGAAAGCGACACCAAACGCGGTACATGAGTTGAACGTTCGCCTCGGTCTGGCCGCCCCGCTCTGGAAGCAATACGTCATCTGGTGGTGGCATCTGCTGCAAGGGCGGCTCGGGTATTCCTACCTGCTCAACCGGCCGGTGACGCAACTGGTCGGTGATTACATGATGAATACGCTGGCGCTCTATGTCGGTGCGATTCTGCTCTCACTGGTGCTGTCGATCGGCATCGGGCTGGTGCAGGGCGTCACGTATGGGCGGTGGCCGGCGCGGCTGATCGGGGCGTTGCAACTCTCGCTCTATGCGCTGCCGACGTTTTTTGTCGGCACCATGTTCATTCTGTATTTCGGCGTGAAATGGGGCGTGCTGCCCACCGGCGGCATCACCAATCTGCGGCTCGAACAGCCGGGTTTGCTCGACTACGGGCGGCACCTCGCGCTGCCGGTGCTGACGATTGGGCTGCTCGGCGTATCTGGCCTGTCGCGCTACTTTGGCACCTCGGTGCATGAGGAACTCGGCAAGGATTATGTGCGCACGGCGCTCGCCAAGGGGCTGACGTTTCGGGCGGTGCTGTTCAAGCACGTGTTGCGCAATGCGCTGCGGCCGTTGGTGACCATTCTGGGCCTCGCATTTCCCGGTATTTTTGCGGGCTCGGTGCTGGTGGAAACCGTGTTCAATTATCCGGGTCTCGGCTACCTGCTGTGGCGCTCGGCGCTGTCGCAGGATTATCCGGTGATTTCGGCCATCGTCCTGTTGATCGGCGCGCTCACCGTCATCGGCAATCTGCTGGCGGATCTGGTCAACGGCTTACTCGATCCCAGGGAGCGCTACGAATGAGCAACGCACTCGGCCAAACCATCCACGCACCTGGCGGCGCCTTGCGGCGTTCGGCGGCGGAACGTGCCGCAAACTGGCTCGGTGATCGCGGCACGCTGGTCACCGGCGTTGCCTTGGCGGCGATCGTTGTGTTGTTCAGCCTGATCGGGCCGTATCTCTACACGGCCAGCCCCTATGCAATCCACGGGCATCATGCGCTTGAGGCGCCGAGTGCCGCGTTTCCGCTGGGGACCGATCAGATCGGGCGCGATGAATTGGCGCGGCTGATCGCGGGCGGCTACGCCACTTTGATTGTCAGCATTCCGGCCGCCCTGCTGACCTTTCTGCTCGGCATCACCTATGGTTTGGCGGCGGCGCTCAGCCCGTCCTGGTTCGACAAGGTCTTGATGCGCGTGCTCGATGCGATTCTGGCGCTGCCCGGCCTGGTGGTGCTGATCTTCTTTTCGGCGCTGTTCACCCCAGGGACGTTCGAGCTGATTTTGCTGCTCGGCCTGACATCCTGGCCCGGTCTTGCGCGCATTGTGCGGAACGAAGCGATCGCCCAGCGCAACCGCGATTTCATCCTCGCAACCCGGCAGTTCGGCGGCGGCACGTGGTATATCGCGCGGGCGCATATTCTCCGGGTGATGGCGCCGATCCTGGTGGTGAACGCGACATTTCTGGTCGGTGATTCGGTGCTCGCTCTGTCCGGGCTGAGCTTCCTCGGCCTTGGCGTGCAGCCGCCCTATACCAGTTGGGGCGGCCTGTTGCAGACCGGGCTCAACCTGATCGCGCTCGATCCGTGGTGGATGATCTTGCCGGCCGGGTTGATGATTTTTCTTTCGATCATGGCGGCGAATCTGATCGGTCAGGGGCTGCTCGCGCGGTTCGGTGCGGCACGATGAGCGCGGTTCTCACGCTCGATCAGCTTTCCGTCGCGCTCAAGCGCGGTCGTGGCAAACCGATCGCGGTGCTCGATGACATCAACCTGACCGTCAATGCCGGGGAGATGACCGCGCTGGTCGGTGAAAGCGGCTCGGGCAAGACCATTGCCTCGCTCGGCGTGATCCGCCTGTTGCCGCGCAGTGCGGAGGTTTCCGGCCGGGTGATGCTGGCGGGCACGGATTTGACCGCGCTGACTGAGTCTGAAATGCGCCGGGTGCGCGGCCGCGACATCGGCATGGTGTTTCAGAACCCGCTGTCGGCACTCAACCCGACCACGCGGGTCGGTAATCAGATTGCCGAAGTCTATCGTCTGCATACCGGCGAGACCGATCGCGCCGCGCGCGCCCGGGCGCTCGATTTGCTCGGCGAGGTCGGCATTCCCGATCCGGCCGACCGGCTCGATGACTATCCGCACCAGTTTTCCGGCGGCATGCGCCAGCGCGTGATGATCGCGATGGCGCTGGCCTGCTCGCCAAAGTTGCTGATCGCCGATGAACCCACCACCGGTCTCGATCTGCTGGTGGCGCGCCAGATCCTGGCGCTGTTGAGCCGTCTGCGGCGTGAACATCGGATGGGCGTGCTGTTCATCACGCATGATCTGTCGATCGTCGAGGAACATGCCGATCAGGTGCATGTGCTTTACGCCGGCAAATCGGTCGAATGGGGCACCGCACGGTCGTTTTTCGCGCAGCCGCGCCACCCCTACAGCCAGGCGCTGCTCGGCGCGGTGCCGCGGTTGGGCCAGACGCGCCTGGCCAGTATTCCCGGCAATCTGCCCGATCCGGAAACACGGCCACCGGGTTGCCGCTTCGCGCCGCGCTGCGCGTTCCGCGAACCGGCCTGCGAAACCGCCTACCCGGCACCGGAGACGACCGGCGGCACGATGTTTGCGTGCCGGCGCGGCCGCGAGATCAATCCTGCCGCTATGCTCGATGCCGTGCTCGATGATCCGGCGCCGATTGCCGCACCATCGCGCGGCACGGCGCTGGAAGTGACCAAGCTCGGCGTCGATTACGAGCGGACGGCTACGAGTTTTTTCCAAGGCATGATCGGGCGTAAGGACAAGATGCGCGCGCTGAGCGACATTTCGTTCAGCCTGAGGCAGGGCGAATGCCTTGGCATTGTCGGACAGAGCGGGTCGGGCAAATCCACCCTGGGCCGCGCGGTGTTGCAAATGATCCCGTATCAGGGTCACGTAATCTTGAACGGCGAGGCATTCGATACGATGCCGCGCCAACAGCGCAAGCTGGCCCGGCGCCGCATTCAGGTGGTGTTTCAGGATCCCAAAGAATCGATGAATCCGCGCATGCGGATTGGTGATATCGTTGCCGAGCCCTTGAAACTCGCCGGAATGCGCGGCCAGCGTGCACGAATGGCGCAAGCGGCCGCCCTGCTCGACCGTGTGGGTCTTTCGGAGCGGATGCTGAACCTGTTTCCTGGCTCGGTGTCCGGCGGGCAGGCGCAGCGGATTGCGATTGCGCGGGCCCTGGCGACGAATCCCGGCATAATCGTGCTTGACGAACCAACTTCGAGCCTTGATGTTTCAACACAGGCGCTTTTGCTGAACCTTTTGAAAGATTTGGCGCGTCAAGATGGTTTGAGCTATATGCTGATCAGTCATGATATTGCCGCAGTCAGTTATATGGCCGACCGGATCGCCGTTTTGAACGGCGGTGCCATGGTCGAGTTCGGGACTGCGCAGGACGTGCTGACGCGACCAACGAATGCCTACACGCGTGAACTGATCGCCGCCTCGCCGCATTTCCGCACGAACCAACCGGGCGGACCGACTGAAACTATGGAATTTAACCCTTCAACCGTACAGCCGTCCGCCGTTTAGACCGCGACTGCAAAGACCTAGGAGTTTGACCCATGAATGAAATCGTCCGACTTGTCCTGCTCACGGGTGGCCTCCTGGCCGTGATGCCGCTGTTATTGCTGATCACCCTGGTTGTTGCGTTCGAGCGCCTCTACCTGCTCAAAAAGACCATCAACGCCGGCAGCCGTATCCATGCCAAGCTTCGGCAGGTCGGTTACGGCAATGTCGAGGGGCTGCGCGAACTGGCGGAAGCGAACAGCAAGACCTTGCAGGGACACCTGATCGTCACCGCCCTCGCCTCACGCGGCGAGACGATGGACGAACTTGATAATCATCTCGAGGAAGAGATCATGGACAGCATGCCGCGGATCAATCGCGGTCTCTGGATTCTTGATACCTCGGTCACCATCGCGCCGCTGCTGGGCCTGTTCGGCACCATCATCGGCATGATCCAGGCGTTCAACGTGCTGTCCGCCCATGGCGGTCCGGCCAAGGTGACCGGCGGCATCGCGGATGCGCTGGTCTCGACCGGTGCTGGTTTGCTGATCGCGATCATTGCGGTGTATTTCGTGAACTACTTCAACGCGCTCAGCCGCCGGATCATCCAGCAGCTCGAATTGATCAAGGTCGTGCTGATCAACCGCTTCCACACCCGTGGACTGGCGGATGGAACGGTCGGCGCGCCGTCGACCATGGCAGAATCGCGCGCTGCCGCCGAACTCGCGAGGGTCTGAGCCATGCGCCGTAAATCCAACCTGATGGAGCGCGAGCGCCCGCGCCTCGAAATCGTGCCGATGATCGACATCATGATGTTCCTTCTGGTGTTCTTCGTGATGATCGTGCTGAAGATGATCCCGGATTCCGGCGTCAAGCTGCAATTGCCGGGGGCATCGACCGCCAATGAGCTGAAACCCACGCAGATTGTCATCATGATCGATCCGCAGGGCGGGCTGCACGTCAAGAACCAGGATATTACACGCGCCGGGCTCCAGACCTATCTGACCGGGCTGTATGATACCAACAAGAAGATCGACGTGATCATCGCCGGCGACAAATCGGTGAAGTATCAGCGGATCATGCAGGTCATGAACGCGGTACGGAAATCCGGCATCACCGATGTCGGGCTTGCCACCAAGCACTGAAACCGCGGTTGCGCTGCAGGCGGCGTTCCTGGCCTATCTGGCCGGTGAACGCCGCGCCGCCGTCAAGTCGATCGAGACCTATGGCGGCGATCTAGCCGAGTTCATCGGCTTTCTGACTTTGCATATCGGCAGCGAGCCGACCGGGGCGGATCTGGCAGCGGTTTCGCTGGCTGATCTACGGGCGTATCTGGCACGCGTTGCCACCAAGGGTGCCGGCAACGCGACACGGGCGAAAAAACTCTCCGCCATCCGTAGCTTTTATCGTTACCTGCGGCTACGCCACGGCATCGCCAATGAAGCCCCGACCTTGATCTTGACGCCGCGGAGTCGCAGGCCGCTGCCGCGCGCGCTGACCGCGCCGGACGCACGCGCGGTCGTCGAGGCGCTGGGCGATACCGCGGCGAGCCAAGCGCTCGCCGCGCGCGACAATGCGGTGATGGCGCTGCTGTACGGCGCCGGCCTGCGCATTAACGAAGCGCTTTCACTCGACTGGCGCGACCTGCCGCCGCTGGATTCGCCCCTGCGTGTGCGTGGCAAAGGCGGCAAACAACGCATCGTGCCGCTGCTGGCGGCGGTGCGCGCGGCACTGGCCGATTGGGGGGCGCACCACCCTGCCCCCGCGCCGGATGCGCCGCTGTTTCTTGGGGCGCGGGGCGCGCGACTGAATGCCGGCGTGGTGCAGAAGCACCTGCGCGCATTCCGCCGCGCCAACGGGCTGCCCGAGCACGCTACACCCCATGCGCTGCGCCACTCCTTCGCCACGCATCTGCTGGCAGGCGGGGCGGATCTGCGCGCGATCCAGGAATTGCTGGGCCACGCCAGCCTGTCGACCACGCAGCGCTACACCGCGGTCGATACCGCGCAACTGCTGGCGGTGTGGCAGAACGCCCACCCGCGCGCCGGGTCCTGATCAGGCGAGACAGGCGGCGGTTCGGGTGCTAGAGACTGTCTCTCATCTATAAGGGACGGAAACATGAACCATCAAAATCGCTTCGATCAACAATGCGCCGTCGTGACCGGCGGTGCCGCCGGCATCGGACTCGCGGTGACCAGCCGGATCATCGCCGAGGGTGGACGCGTTGCCATCTGGGACCGGAACCCGACCGATATTGATGCGGCGGTGGCCCGGTTTGGGGACAAGGCGATCGGCGTGCCGGTCGATGTGACCGATTGGGCGGCGGTCGAACAGGCGGCGCGCACGACGGATGCGGCGTTCGGCCGGATCGATGTCCTGGTTGCCAGCGCCGGCATCACCGGGCCGAACGCAACCACGTGGGAGTATCCGGTCGCGGACTGGCAGCAGGTGTTCGCGGTCAATCTGCACGGGGTGTTCCACGCCAACAAGGCCGTCGTGCCGTATATGCTGGCGAAGGATACCGGCCGGATCGTCAATATCGCCTCGATCGCCGGCAAGGAGGGCAATCCCAACGCTTCGGCCTACAGCGCCTCGAAGGCCGCGGTGATCGGGCTGACCAAATCGCTCGGCAAGGAACTCGCCAAGACCGGCGTCACCGTCAATTGCGTGACACCGGCCGCCGTGCGCACCGCGATTTTCGACCAGATGACCCAGCAGCATATCGATTTCATGCTCTCGAAAATCCCGATGGGGCGGTTCGGCACGGTTGATGAAATCGCAGCGCTGGTCTGCTGGCTCGCTTCCCCCGAGTGCTCGTTCACGACCGGTGGGGTGTTCGATATTTCGGGCGGCCGCGCGACCTATTGAGCCTCAGGTCTCGCGTTCGCGCCCATAGGCCAGCAGCAGGCCGAGGATGACGACGCCGTAGGCGATACTGCGGACATAGTCGGGCATGTTCAGGGCGAGCAGGACCGAGACTAGCACGGTCAGGCTGACCGCCCCGGCGGCAACACCGAGGTAATGGCCCCGGCCGCCGAGGATATTGACGCCGCCGATCACCACGGCGGCGATCGATGTGAACAGATAAGGATCGCCCATGCCGAGCGAGGCCTGGCCACCGAAGCCGACCAGCAGAATCCCCGCAAGCGCGGCAAAGAAACCACTGGCGGCATAGAGCATGATGGTCATGCCGCGCGCATCGATTCCGGCGAGCACGGCGGCGCGCGGGTTGTTGCCGAGTGCGTAGGTGGCGCGGCCGAACCTGGTGATGTTCAGCGCCAGCGTGACCAGCACGATCACGACGAGCCAGAGCAGCAAGGCGTCAGGGACACCGAGCAGGCTGTCATGCGCCAGCGCCTGCACAAAGGGGGGCGCGTAGGACGAGCAGGCCGAGCAGGTGAAGCCGCCGGTCAAGCCGAGGACCAGGCCCTCGATGATTCCGTTCATCGCGAGCGTCATCACCACAGCCGGAATGCCGAAAATGGCGACACCGGCGCCATTGATGGCACCGACCACGATGCCCATGGCCAGCGCGGCGACGATGGCGATGGGCGCGCGCGATTCCAGCCCGAGCGACGTCGTGGTCAGCACGATCGCCCCGGCGTTGAGCACCCAGGGCACCGAAAGGTCGATGCCGCCGATCAGGATGACGAAGCACTGCCCCGCCGCGACCAACCCGACGAAGGACGCGATGACCAAAATGCTCTCGACGCTGGCGAGCCCGAGAAATCCCGGATGAACCGCCTGGCCGAGCAGGAACAGCGCCACGGCGGCGGCGATGGCATAAAGAACCCGGCGGGATTCCGGCGCCATGGTTTTGAACTTGTTCATTTGGGCCTCCGCCGGATGGTGCCGCCGATCACGCCGCCGACCACCACAGCGATCAGCAGGAACACGCCCTCATAGAAGGATTGGAACAGCGGGTTGACGTGGCCGAAGAACAGGATGTTGACGATCAGCGTGGTGATCAGCGCCCCGGCGATCGCCCCGATCGCCGAACCACGGCCGCCGAACAGCGACACACCGCCGAGCACCACCGCGACGATCGAGGACAGGGTATAGGAATTGCCTGTGGTGGCATCGCCCGCCGTGGCGGATGCGGCGAGGAACAGGCCGGCGGCGGCGGCGAGCGTGCCATCGAGCATATAGGCGATGATCTTGGTGCGCAGGATGTTCACGCCCAGCGCGCGGGCGGCGGCTTCGTCATTGCCGATCGCATATAAATCGACCCCCGCGCGCGAACGGCGAAACGCCGACCACGCGAGCGCCAGCAGAACAATGAAAATCAGCGCGTAGGGGGCATTCGGGTTGACCAGAAAATTCGTGAAGGACGGCGGGATCGCACCGCCTGGTTCGGGCAGCACGCGGATGGCGAGACCCTGATAGATCGACAGTGTACCGAGCGTGACAACAATCGGTTGCAGCCGACCCAGCGCGACCAGCAGGCCGTTGACCAGACCGCAGGCGGCACCGACCATCAGGATGACCACCGACCACACCAGGCCGCTGGTGAGCGATTTGCCCATGGTGACCGCGGCCATGGCGTTGGCAAGATCGACTACGCCGCCGACCGACAGATCGATGCCCTTGGTCAGCACCACGAAACACTGGCCGACCGCGGCAAAAGCCAGTGGCACGGCGCTGTTGACCGTGGAGGTCAGTTCGAAATTGCCCGGCAGGCGTTGCTGTTCGATACCATAAATCAGGATGAACGCGACGATCGCGATCAGCAGGATCGCGCCGGCCAGGATCAGGCCGATGTTCTGGGCGATCAGATGGCCAAGCCGGTTGCCGCGCGGTAGGGCGTCGGCCGTAGTATCAGGCTGCATGGGCACACTCGCGCATGGCTGCGGAAACGATCGCCTCGGCGGTCAGATCGGCCCCCGGCAGATCGGCGACGAAGGCGCCACGACGCATCACCAGCACGCGGTGGCAGAGATGGGCGAGTTCCTCGGCATCGGAGGAATAGAACAATATGGCGTAACCTTCGCGCGCGAGCTTGGCGACCAGATCGTAGATTTCATGCTTGGTCGCGACATCGACCCCGCGCGTGACATCGTACAGCAGCAGGATGCGCGCCTTGGTCAGCAGCCAGCGGCCGAGCAGGACTTTCTGTTGATTGCCGCCCGACAGCACGCCGACCGGCTGCGATGGGCTCGGCGTGCGGATCGCGAGTTGTGCGATCGTGTCATCAACCAGAGACCGCTCCGCGCCGCGCCGGATCGCGCCGAACCGCGACAGCCGGGCCAGGATCGGCAGGGTCAGATTATCGCGGATTTTGAGCGGCAGGAACAACCCTTCGCTCTTGCGGTCCTCGGGGACCAGGGCGATGCCGGCGCGGATCGCGTCACGCGGGGATCGGATGCGGATGGCGCGGCCGTCCTGTTTGATCTCGCCCTGGGTGAAGCCGGGCGCGCCGAACAGGCCGAAGAACAGGCTGCGGTGACCATGTCCGGCGAGGCCGCCGATACCGAGGATCTCGCCGGGCGATAGCGCCAGATCGAGCGGTGCGATCCCTTCGGCGCGCACGCCGCGCAGGGTTAGGACCGGCGGCTTAGCCGGTGCCAGCGTACGGACGGGAAATAGGGCTTCGAGTTGCCGGCCGGTCATCAGCGTGATCGCTTCATCCTCATCGATCGAGTCGAAACAACCGACATCGCTACCGTTGCGGAAAATCGTGATGCGGTCGGCAATGGCGGCGATCTCACCCCAGCGATGCGAGGTGAACACGATTCCCGTACCGCCGTCGCACAGGGCCCGGATCTGACTGAACAGCCACGCGACTTCGCGCTCGACCAAGGCGGAGGTCGGCTCATCGAGCAGCAGGATGCGCGGCCTCGCCAGGATAACGCGGGCAATTTCGATGATCTGGCGTTCGGCGAGCGCAATATCGGCGGTCAGGGCGCGCGGATCGATATGGGTGATCCCGAGTGCGGCGAGTTCACGCTCGGCGACATTTGGCATCGCCGCGCGATCGATCAGGCCGAAGCGCCCGCGAGGCTCGCGCCCCAGCAGCAGGTTTTCGGCGACGGTCATGAAGGGCAGCAGGGTCAGTTCCTGAAACACCGTGCCGATGCCGTGCCGGCGCGAGGCGGCGATGCCGCTGTGCGCCGGTTCGCCATCAATCGTGACGCTGCCCGCATCGGGCGTGATCCGCCCGCCAAGGATTTTGATCAGGGTGGATTTGCCGGCACCGTTCTCACCGACCAGCGCGTGGACGCTGCCCGGTGAGATCGCGATCGAGGCGCTGATGAGTGCCTTGACCCCGCCGAAGGATTTGCTGACCGACCGTGCCGCGATGGCGGCGACCGCCGGCGTTGCAGGCATCGTCAAACCTTTGGCAGGTGGACAGTCAAAGTTCCAGGTCCGGGCGTTCCGTGCAGTGCCGCGTTCACCCCGATTTTGACGACGGCATTCGGGCCGCTGTCAGTGAAGTCGGTGAAGAAACTGTCGGTCATTTGCGGAAACACGGTCTGGCCGGCTTTTACCGTCGCATCGGTGACGAAGGGGAACGGGATCGTGATATCGCGACGCGGATAGGTCTTGTTCAGAATACGCCGTGCGAGTTCGAGTGCCACCAGCACGAGATATGGCGGTTGTCCGATCGACAGGCCATCGACCTTCTGGCCCATGTATCCCAGCATGAATTTGCGAAAGCCGTTTTCGGCCTCACCGGCGGTGGGCGGCAGCGGCGTGCGCTTGGCGGCGATGAAGGCTTTCAGCACGCCATCGGTACCGCCCTGGCACCAGATGCCATCGATTTTCGGCAGGCTGGGCAGAATAGCGGCGGTATTTTTCTCGGCGGTCGCGGAATCCCAGTCGCCCGCGTAGCGGTTGACGATCTTGATGCCGGGATGTTTCTGCCAGACCGATTCGGCACCCTTGTTGCGTTGCTCGTTGACAGTTGTGCCGGCGACGCCGGTCACCATGATCACGTTGCCCTGACCGCCGATTTTTTTCGCGACCCAGGCGGCCAGTGTTTCGCCGAATTTGAACTGGTCGGTATTCACTTTGATGGCGGCCGGCGTCGTCACGACGTTGTCGAACGAGATCACCAGAATGCCGCGCGCATGGGCCTGCTGGATAATGCCATTGAGCCCGGTTGGTGAAGCGGCATCGACCAGAATGGCGTCGACACGCTCGGCGATCATGCCGGAAATCTGTTGGCTCTCCTGGCTGACATTGTTGCCGGAGTTGAAATAACTGCCCTCGACCTGACTTTTGTAGGGCTCCATCTCCAGCGCGGCCTTGAACAGATTGACCATTTCGATTCGCCATTCATTGCCGATGTAGGAGTTCGACAGGGCGATCTTAAATTTTTTGGGGGCAGCGAAGGCCGATCGCGGCATCGCAGAAAGTCCCGCGCCGGCTGCCATGGCTGCAATAACGGCACGGCGGGTTGCGTCTTGATTCATTGTTTCCTCCTTGGTGTCTTTGTCGTTTATTATTGATTGAATACAGGTTTGTCGATGGTTTGACAATTGAAAACAATGTGGCGTTTCGCGGGCGAATTAACCGCCGGCCAGCACGTCGGCGATCGCCTGATCCTCGTTCGAGGTAAGGCCGCTGATACCGATCGCGCCGATCGGGCTGCCATTGCTGCGGATCACGGCACCCCCCGGCAACGCCGTCAGGCGAGGGTCGCAGAAATAGCCCGGTGCGATGTTTTCACGATGGATGCGGGCCAAAAACTCGGTCGTGCTGACACCCATGCGCGCCGCTGAATACGCCTTGCCCTGCGCGATTTCAATGCCGCGCACCGGCGCCCCGTCCGCGCGGGCGAAAGCGATCAGGAAGCCGTCGGCATCACAGACCGAAATACAGATCGGGCGGCCACGGTAATCAGCCAAAGCAATCCCGATCGCCCGCACAATCAGGCTTTGTGCATGTTCCTGACTGATCCTGTCCATCTCAGACGTCGGCGACGCGGTCGATCTGCGCGGTAGTGATCGGGTTTTTCACGATCAGCAGATAAGCACCGGCCGAGAACACGCTGACGACCGATCCGACCACGAGAGCGAGAACGAACGAGCCGGTGCTAGCGACAATCAGACCCGTCACGGTCGGCGCCAGGGCACCACCGAGATAACCGCCGAAATTCTGCATGGCGCCAACCGAGGCTGTCAAGTTGGGCGGCACGGCAACCGAGCTGAGCGCCCAGGCGCAGGTACTCGTGATGTAAAGCAGGAAAATAGCTGCGGAGATGAAGGCGATCGCCAGATTATTGCTGGTGACATAGGCTGCGGCAAGCGTGAAACCCGCCGTCCCGATCAACGCGATGCCCGCCGGATAGCGGCGACTATTGATCGGCGTGATACCGCGTCTGACCAAGACATCGGCCAGGTAGCCGCCGCACAAGGAGCCGACCACGCCCCAAGCAAACGGAATGGCGGCGGCGATGCCGGTATATTTCACGCTCATGTGGCGCTGAATCTCGAAATAGCCTGGCAGCCAGGCGAAGTAGATCCACGTCATGTAAATGCAGCCAAAATAGCCGAGAATCATGCCCCAGGTCGTCCGGAAGCCGAACAGCATCCGCCATTCGCGAAACGTCATGTGGTGGCGTTGGCCAACATCGTCGCCCTGGGTGCGGTATTGGTTTTCCTCGGCTGTGAGCGCCACATCACGCGGATTTCGGTAAACCGTGAACCAGAGCGCTGCGACCAGCAGACCAGCGATTCCCATGATGATGAACATCCAGCGCCAGCCGAAATTCAGCATCAGCACGGTCAGCAACGGCACGCCGAGCGCAGTGCCGAGAGGGCCGGCGGTGTTCCAGATGCCTGACGACAATCCACGATCACGGGGGTTGAACCAGTCGCGCGTGACGCGGCTTGCAGAGGGAAACTGCGGCGCCTCGCCGATGCCGAGCGCGATGCGGGCCACATAAAACTGACCGAAACTTCCAACCAGGCCGCTGACGACCTGGGCGAGCGACCATAGCGACAAGCCGATTGTGAGCATCCACCGCGGGCGGAACTTGTCCACCAACGCGCCCATAGGTAGTTGCGCGAAGGCATAGGACCAGAGAAAGGCCGACAGCAGAAAGCCCATGTCGGCAACTGAAAGTCCAAGATCGTGCCGGATGAGCGGATTGCCGACAGCTAGAGTTGCCCGGTCAATGTAATTCACACTGCCGGAGATCACCAACATTGCTAGGGCCGTTCGTTGTATTTTTTTTACGCGCGGCGTTACAGTCATTGTTGCGGACATTGTATGATTTCCTCGTTTTTTTATTTTTTACCATTATCGTTGTGCCATACTACCAGAGCGCATTCTGACATTACAGCTCAATTTTGCATGCAAAACTGCCCGAAGCCGCGCAGAAGTCAAGCGGGATTGCCGATTTTTATGCGCCGTCAGCCCCCAGCCGCGCCCTGCGCGTTGACGTAGAGTGCGTAAAGCGAGTGGCTGGCGGCCATGAACAGCCGATTTCGCATCCGCCCGCCAAAGCATATATTCGCACAACGCTCCGGCAACGCGATGCGCCCGATCGGGGCGCCGCTCGGGTTGAAGATCATCACGCCGTCAAGGTCCGGCGATCCCATGCCCCAGCCGGCCCAGACATTGCCATCGGTGTCGCAGCGGATCCCATCCGGCGTGCCGCTCGGGCCGGCATCGACGAACAGGCGGCCATTGGTGAGGCGAGTGTCGTCCTCGACGTCGAACACTCGGATCTTGCGGTTCGGTACGCCACGCGATTCGACCACGTAGAGGCGATGTTCATCGGGCGAGAACGCGAGCCCGTTCGGCCCTAGAACGTCATCGGCGACGATGGTGATCGCGCCTGAGTGTCCGTCGATCCGGTAGACGTTCGCATTGAGTTCCTGAGGTGCGATGGTGCCTTCATAATGGCTCAACAAGCCGAACGGTGGATCGGTGAACCAGATGCTGCCGTCGGATTTCACCACGACATCGTTCGGGGAATTGAGCCGCTTACCCTCGAAGCGATCGGCGAGGATGGTTATGGTGCCATCGTGTTCGGTGCGGACCACGCGCCGGCCACCGTGTTCGCAGGTGATCAGACGGCCCTGGCGATCACGCGTGTTGCCATTGGCGTAGTTGCCCTGACGAAACACCGAAACCGAGCCATCGGTCTCATCCCAACGCATCATCCGATCGTTCGGAATATCGCTCCATAGCAAAAACCGCCCATCGCCGAACCAGACCGGGCCTTCCGCCCACCGAAAGCCGGTGACCAGGCGTTCGACCGATGCGCTGAACACGCGATAGCGGGCGAAACTGGGGTCGAGCGTCTCGATCGCCGGGTCCGGATAGCGGAGGGATGGTTGCCAGATATCCATGGTTGGGTTTCCTTGATGCCGCCCGATTGCACATTACGGCGGATGGTGATTTGAATGCACGATCAACCGGATATAAATAATCTGCAATACCGACGTGACCAAACCATTCGAAAGCCGAGGAAACGATCATGCAGCATGCCCAGATCAGCCGGAATTTGCCCCTGCCCTCTCTGGTTTCGGAGTCAACTCGATGAGCCTCGATGCGGCAACGATCGCCACGCTCGCTGGGGTATCGACCGCCACCATCACCACCGTGCTGCTAAAAAAGGGCCTGCGCAACATCTGGTTGCGCGGCACGGTGCCAATTCGCGCCGGCCAGCCGAGGCTGGTGGGGCGTGCGTTCACGCTGCGGTTCGTACCAGCGCGCGAAGACCTGGCGACACCGGAATCCTGGAGTTCACCGCGCTCAACCCGCGGGGCGATCGAGGATATGCCGGCGGGCTCCATCGCCGTGGTCGATGCGATGGGCATTACGGATGCCGGCATTTTCGGTGATATTCTGTGCGCACGTATGCACCAGCGCGGTGTTGCCGCGTTGATCACCGATGGTGTGGTGCGCGACCTCGCGGGCGTCCTTGGCACGGGTTTGCCGGTCTGGTGCCGCGGGGCCGCCGCGCCGCCCTCGGTCGCGGGGTTGACCTTCGTTGCCTGGCAGGAGCCTATTGCCTGCGGCGGCGTAGCGGTGTTTCCCGATGACGTGATCGTGGCGGACGATGATGGCGCGGTGGTGATCCCGGCGGCATTGCTCGACCACGTGCTGGAGCATGGCCCGGAGCAGGAGCGGCTCGAAGCCTGGATCATGCGTGAGGTGGAGGCCGGCGTGGCGCTGCCCGGGCTGTATCCCGCTAATGCCGAGACCAAGGCGCGGTATGAGGCGTACAAGGCCCGTACATGAGCGGGCTCAAAAAAGGCCTGACCAGCTACGGCGACGCCGGATTTTCGTTGTTTCTGCGCAAGGCCTTCATCAAGGCGATGGGCTATTCGGACGACGCGCTGGAGCGGCCGATCGTCGGGATCACCAATACCTACAGCGACTACAACCCGTGTCACGGCAACGTGCCCGACCTGATCGACAGTGCCAAGCGCGGCGTGATGCTGGCGGGCGGATTGCCGATGGTGTTTCCCACCATCAGCATCCACGAGAGCTTCGCACATCCGACATCGATGTTCCTGCGCAATCTGATGGCGATGGATACCGAGGAAATGATCCGCGCCCAGCCGATGGATGCGGTGATGGTGATCGGCGGGTGCGACAAGACGCTGCCGGCCCAGATTATGGGGGCCGCGAGTGCCGGGCTGCCGATGATCGTGGTACCCACCGGACCGATGGTGGTGGGGCACCACAAGGGAGAGGTGCTGGGCGCCTGCACCGATTGCCGGCGCCTGTGGGGGCAGCATCGGGCCAGGGCGATCGATGATACGGAAATCGAGATCATCAGCGGTCGGCTGGCCCCGTCGGTCGGCACCTGCATGGTGATGGGAACCGCGAGCACGATGGCCTGCATGATCGAGGCGCTGGGTTTGTCGCTGCCGATGGCCGCAACCGCGCCGGCGGTCCATGCCGAGCGGCGCCGGATTGCCGAGGCCAGCGGCAGGCAGGCGGTCGCGCTGGCAATACACGGCGGTCCGGGTCCGGGCGACATCATGACACCGGCAGCGGTGCGCAATGCGCTGGTGGTGCTGCAGGCGATCGGCGGTTCCACCAACGGCATCATTCATTTGACCGCGATGGCCGGGCGCGCCGGCGTTCCGGTCGATCTGGAGGCACTCGATGCGCTGGGCCGCATCGTGCCGGTGCTGGTCGATCTGAAGCCATCGGGCGCGCATTACATGGAGCATCTGCACCATGCGGGCGGCGTGCCGGCGCTGCTGCGCGAACTGGCGCCACTGCTGGACATGGCATGCCGGACGGTCGGCGGCGCAACGCTTGCCGAGGTCGCCGGCGGCGCCGAGACCGTGCCGGACCAGACCGTGATCAGGCCGCGCGCCGACCCGCTGAAAACCAGCGGGGCGATTGCGGTGCTGTTCGGCAATTTGGCGCCGCGCGGAGCGGTGATCAAACAATCCGCCGCCTCATCAGCGTTGCTGCAGCACGAGGGCCGGGCGGTGGTGTTCGATTCCACCGCCGACATGGCGGCGCGGATCGACCGTGACGATCTGGACGTGACGCCGGATGATGTGCTGGTGCTGCGCAATGCTGGGCCGATCGGCGCCCCCGGCATGCCCGAGGCCGGGTATCTGCCGATCCCCCTGAAACTCGCGCGCGCCGGCATCAAGGACATGGTGCGGCTTTCCGATGCTCGGATGAGCGGCACGGCGTTCGGCACCATCGTGCTGCATATCACGCCGGAAGCGGCGATCGGCGGGCCGCTGGCATTGGTACGCAGCGGTGACCGGATCCGGCTCGATGTTGCGGCACGGCGGATCGATCTGCTGGTCGGCGATGATGAGCTTGCGGCGCGGATGGCGGCCTGGCAGGCGGCGCCGCGTGAGCGGGCGCTGGCCGTGCGGGGTTATGCCAAGCTGTTCGAGACCAGCGTGTTACAGGCTGACCAGGGCTGTGACTTCGATTTTCTGTTGAACGCAACACCGGGAGTCAATCAATGACCGAAGCCGCAAAAATCCTGAGTCTCGGAGCGATCATGCCGATCGTCGATGAGACGCTGGATGCGAAGTTCAAGGTGTTTCGTGATACCGATATGGCGCTCGATGAGATTATCGGCACACACGGCAACGAGATCCGCGCTATCGTTACGCGCGGCCGCAGCCCGACGAACGAGGCGCTGATGGCGCGGTTGCCGAATCTCGAACTGATCGCGAATTTCGGCGTCGGCTATGACAGTATCGACGCGGCGGCGGCGGCGCGGCGGGGGATTGTGGTGACCAATACGCCGGACGTGCTGAATGACGAGATGGGCGACTTCACGGTGGGGCTGCTGCTGGCAACGGTGCGCGCCCTGCCGGAGGCCGAGCGGCACCTCCGCGCCGGTCGGTGGCTTGAGCGGCCGTTTCCGCTCGGCAACACGCTGCGCGGCCGCAGCATTGGTATCGCCGGGATGGGGCGGATCGGCCGGGTGATCGCCAAGCGCCTCTCCGGGTTTGATGTGCCAATTTCCTATCATTCCCGCAACCGGATTCCAGACGTCGCCTACCCGCACTATCCCGATCTGAAAGCGCTCGCTGCTGCGGTGGATGTCCTGATCGTGGTGCTGCCCGGTGGGTCGGCGACGCGCAACATCGTGGGTGCCGAGATCCTCAAAGCTCTTGGACCTGATGGCATCCTGATTAATGTCGCGCGAGGCTCGGTGGTCGATGAACCTGCCCTGATCCAGGCTTTGCGCGACAAAACGATTCTGGCTGCCGGGATCGATGTGTTTGCCGCCGAACCGCATGTGCCTGCCGAACTGATCGCTATGGACCATGTCGTGCTGGTGCCGCATGTCGGCACGGCGACGCATCATACGCGTGGGCTGATGGCGAAGTTAGTGATCGAGAACGTGATCTCATGGTTCGACGGCAAGGGGGCCGTAACCCCTGTGGCGGAGACACCACAACAGCGATGAAGGCGGCCGATCGTCGCTTGATTTCCAAAGGCAATCAACTTTTCGTGATCATTGACAATGCTCTGCGCCGATGGATTTTAATCGAGGCTTCGCTGACATCCCAGAACTCCTTTCAGGGCGCAGGGTAGCGATAGGCAACTGGGACGGCGAGATTAGGCGTGTGGCAATCAAATCTCGGCGATTTCAGGGCTGTTGAAGGGTATGGTAGGCCGATTGATTTAGGCAGCAGTTTAAGTTCCAACTTAGATTCGTCTTGCATTCCTTTCTTTCATTTCAATAATTCCTCTGTCGGACCGTCGGGACCCGCGTGCAGGCCCCACGCACACACAGTCGCAGCATGTCTATTTTACTACATAAAATATCCTATATCGAGATCATTTTTGGATCATTTAAACATTTAGCGATTTATAGAGTCTAATTTAGTTTCGCAAATCTGTGCACGGATCGCAGATTATTTGTAACCGAACGCTTACGTTGCGTGGTGCGAGACAACTATCCGGAACGAATTCGGAGCATTCAATTTTATTGAAAAAATTGAGCTAGTTTAAACAACGATATGTTTAATATAAAGTATTACACAACTTCTCCGCGTATTCCGCCGGTGTGTCGTTCTACGATGTTCCGGCAAACCTCATCCCGTCAGCTGATCCGAAGGATAATGATTCCGATGCATGTGACAACCAAACAAATCCGACCCGCATCTGTCGAACTCGGCGTTCCGATGCGCCGCGATCCCCGAGTCGACATGGCCCTTGGGCTACCGGCGTTCGTTCAACCTTTTTTGACCTGGCTGACGGCTAAGCCGGCGCCCGGCGAAGTCGCGCCACCGCGAAGGCCCGCTGCCTATGTCGGCGAGGCAATCGGCCTCACGCTCGGTGGCACGGTCATCTCCGCACTGGCGCTGGCGTTTCAAAATCCGGCAACGCCCTGGTTCTGGGCCGCATTATTCGTTGGTCTGCTGGGGACATCATCCGGGTTGGGTTTGTTCCAGGTCGTGATATTCCATCATTGCTCGCACGGAACGGTGTTCAGTACACGCGCACGCAACCGGCTGGTCGGGCGGCTGGTGTCGGCCATTCTCTTGTTCAAGCATTTCGACCTCTATCAAAAGGAGCATATGCTCCACCACAACGCCAACAAACTGTTCACCGATGATGACGAGTTTACCGATTTCGTCGTCGGCATCTGCGATCTGCGGACCGCGCTGGATCGCCGCGCGCTGTGGCGGCACCTCGGGCTTCTTCTGATCTCGCCCTGGTTTCACGCGCGGTTCTTGTCCAAGAGGATCAAGGGCAGCCTGAATTCGTTCGAGCGTTCGCATAATCTGATTGGCATCTCGTTCTGGGCGACGCTGCTGATCGGCGCGGCCCTGAGCCATACGCTGACGATTGTCATGATCGCCTGGGTCCTGCCGGTGACCATGCTGTTGCAGGTTGCAACGGTGTTTCGGATTCTGTGCGAGCATCGCCTGCCTTCGATCGAAATCATTGATCAGCGTGGCAAGCAACTGATCTGCGAAGCGACCGCCGGTGTGTTCCCCGGCGGGTTCCCGCCGCGCCGCGACGCGCCCAGCCTGCGCGGCGTGCTGGCGTGGGGCGGATGGTGGGTGAATATGCTGACGGTGCAATTATTCGTCCGTCTGTTCGTGCTGGTCGGCGACGCGCCGTGCCATGATTTTCATCATCGCCGGCCGGGCAAGCGCTGGACCAATTACGTGCATGCCCGGCAGTCCGACCTCGATGCCGGCTGCCCTGGCTTTCCGGCTAATTACAGTGAAACATGGGGCTTGTTTCGTGCGGTCGATGAAAACTTCGCCGCCATGGCCCGTGCGCCGGCCGATTTGTTTGGCTAGGATTCCACGGTCGGCAGCCGGGCCGTTCCGGTCGGCAACGACACCGTCACCGTGGTGCCGTTGCCGACAATGCTGGCAATCCGTAAGGTGCCGCCGTGCGCCTCGGTAAGCTGCTTGGCAATCGGCAGCCCAAGGCCCGCCCCGGAAACCCGGCGCCCGTTCAGATTGGCGAGTTGAATAAATGGCTCCAATACCCGATCGATGTCCTGCGGGGCGATGCCAACGCCATTGTCCGCGACGCTGATTTCGACGGCGGCGTCGTCAAGGATGCGCGCGGCCACCACGATGGTGCCGGAAGGTGGGGTGAACTTCAGCGCATTGCCGATCAGATTGGCTAAAATCTGGCGAAAACGCTCGTAATCGATCGAGATCTGCCATCGCGCGGCGGGCTGGATAATCTCGAGGTTCACCCGGCGTGCGGCGGCTTCTGCCGCGAGGCCACGCACCGCGTTTTGTAACAATTGGGCGGCCGGAACCCAGTCGATCCGCAGCAATGGCACCAGCGTCTCGAACCGCGAGAAATCCAGAATATCCTTCACGAGTGCCAACAGGCGACGCCCGGAGTCAAGAATTTGATGAACGTATTCGCTACGTTGCGCAGCTGACGGGGCTTGGCCGCCATCGTGCGCCAGCAGTTCCGAAAAGCCGATCACCGCCTCCAGGGGTGAGCGGAACTCGTGGCTCAGCGTGGCCAGAAACTGCGCGCGAATGGTGTTGGCGTGCTCGGCCGCCAGCTTGGCCTGGCGCAACGCCGCCTCGGCAACCTTTCGCATAAGAACGTCGATGTAGACCCCGAGTGCGACCTCGACCAGCTCTCGATCGCCAGCCTCGAACGCGCGGTGAATATTGCTTTCAATCCGGTTGCCGAGCAGTAGCGCGCGGCCGTGCGACTCGTCATACGCCCACAGGACATGGGGTACTGCCAGCAAATCCGTCATGCTGGCCGATTGCGGGACCACGGAGTGACGTGCCGAGGTGAACAGAAAGTCGGGCGGTGCCCGCAAGAGCATCGACGCCATCTTTACCGTACCGAACGTATGCTCCACCACGAAATGGTCAGGCCGCGACGGCTCGATGCGCAAAAATACCGCACAATCGCAGACCGCGGTATCGGCGATCGTGGCAAGGATCAACCGGCCGATCGCATGCGGTTCGACGTCCTCACCAATCAGTCGATAGGTTTCGCGCACCAGCTTGGCGACAATTTTGCTCCGCCGCGCCTCGCGGGCGATTCGACTCTGTTCCTCCTGCAGCCGCAGCAGTCGCGCGCCGATCTCGTCATACTCGCGACGATAATACTCCAACTCGCGCTCGAGCCGAGCGCGCTCGCCATCCGCAAGCTGACTGTGCATGACTAAGGAGCGCGCTGGAACACGCTGAGCACCCCGGTCCAGTCGAGTGGTCGGCTGTAGTCGCCGGCGAACGGCGCGATCTCGACACCTGAATAAAACCCCATGAACGGGAACGCCGGGGCGAGCGTCTGCAACACAAGTTCGGCCTCTTCGGTCGATGCTCCGCTCATTACGCTCGCGCGACCAGCACAGTCGATATAGAGTGCAAACACGCAATCGTTGGCGGCGGTACGCCTGCTGAGTTCGGCAACACCACGCTCGACCGATTCTACCATCAGCACATTGTCACGGCTCATGATCTGCACGCGAGTGCCGATAGCGAAATCCGGCTCGAACAGGGTGATCGAACCGCGCGCCGGGTTTGCATGCAGAATGAGCCGGTTGACATAATTATTTTCGTCATAGGCCGCGAACGGGTCACCTTGTTTCTGTCCCAGGGTCGCGACCAGTGAGAGTTCCTGCCCGCTGGTCGTACCCAGCTCCAACCCAAGCATGCGCTCGATCACGGTGAGTGCCGACTCCCCGTTCAATTCGAACACCTCGGCTCCTTCGATCCGGGTGATGTCCATGAAACTGCTAACCGGCCGGCAACCATGCAAAATCGCAGTCGAGGCGGTGATGCCGGCGGGAAACACCAGCGCAGCCATGGCGTGTTTACGGACTTCGTCGTCGACGAACATCCACCCGCCCGAGATGTTGATATCAGTGAGCAGCCCGCCCCCCACCACGTGCAGGACACGATCGCTCAACCCCGCTTGAAAGCCCGACATCAACTGACTAGCCGGATGCAGGCGGAGTGGCGACGACGACGCCACACTGTCGAACAGAAGCAGAACTGCCGCGCCATCGCCGGTACGGCTCCGGACCTCCGTCCCGAGTAAGCGCCCTGCCGCCTCTTCGCCATCGAGGAGGGCGCTGGTGGTAATGACTTGAGGCGTCACGTCCGGTCCCTGGAATGCAATCATCCCGAGTTCGAAACCCGTATAACCGAATCCCGCCGTGGCGATCGCGCCGGCCGCCGACCCGCCGGTTATTGCCACATCAGGAAAGGCGCTGCGCAGAGCGCCAAGCGCCGAAGTCGGGTCGTGCTTGCCGCCGACAAATGCGAGCAAAAGGTCGGGATTGGTGCGGCCAACCTGCGAGCGGCATTCGGTAACGGCCGCCATGATGCTCTGATTGCTGGCAAAAGCGGTTCGAACGCCGCCGATCATGAGCGCGCCCCACTCTGTAAGGAGACGACCCGCCCAGAGACTTGTCCAAACGCGACAACACAGTTGCGGCCCGCACGCTTCGCCTCGTAAAGGGCGAAATCCGCACGCTCCAGCAAACTATCCGCAGCGTCTGTCAACTGTAGCGCCGCCGCATCCGCAATCGTCAAACCGATGCTCGCTGTCACCCGGATTGCACGATCGACGGTCATTTCCTCGATCGTCAGCCGGATTTTCTCGGCAATCACCAGCCCAGCTGCCTCGTCGGACAGTCCGCCGATCACGATGACGAACTCTTCGCCGCCATAGCGTACGATCAAATCGCTCGGTCGAAGATTTTGTCGCAGGATATCTGCAACGCCCTGGAGCGCCTTGTCGCCCACCGCATGGCCGTGGTGGTCGTTGATTGCCTTGAAATGATCAAGGTCGATCATGAACAGGCCAAAGCCGCCGATCGCGGTATCCTCACACAGGCGCTCCAGATGGGAGTTCAAATATCGCCTGTTGTAAAGCTGGGTCAGGGGATCGATGACCGCAAGCCGCAGCGCCGTCCCGACATCGTCGCGGAGCGTATCTTCGTAGAATTTTCGTTGGATCTGGTTGTTGACACGCAACATCAATTCGTCTGGGTCGAGCGGCAGGACCAGACAATCGTTCGCGCCGAGATCGAGTGCGGCGATCATCAGATCACGTTCATCGGGTTCCGCGATCAGCAGCAGCGGCGTCTCCCGTGTTTCCGCTCTTGCACGACACCGCGCAACGAGGCGCAAAGGATCACCGTCGAGCAGCGATAGGCTGATCAGGATAAGATCGAATCGCCCGGTTGCTGTTTGTGCGAGCAGGGCGGCTTCGTCGGAGGCGACCGAAACCCCAAGCCCGGCGTCGCGCAGACAGGCCTCGATCGTAGCTGTGCGCGCCGCAAGGTCATCAGCGATCAGAACGCGGGCGAAGCCATTTGGAACATCACTCGGTTGCGCGACTCGTAACCCCAGGGCCGTTGCTGCCGCCCCACGCACGCGCCACTCGTCCATCAGTCGCTTCAACCGCAAAATGCCGCGTAGCCTTGCCAGCAGCAAATCGTAATCGACCGGCTTGGTCAGAAACTCGTCGGCTCCGGAGCGCAGTCCTTTTGCACGTTCGGCCGGTTTTTCCAGTCCGGTGATCATGACGACTGGAATATGAGCGGTCGCCCCGCCCTCTCTCAGCGCGTTGCATACTTCGTAGCCGCTCATTGTCGGCATCAGCACATCGAGCAAAATAACATCGGGCTGCCAAGCGCGCGCCACTGCAACCGTTTCCCGACTATCGGTAACGGTTTTGACATCATAGTATTCCTGCAAGAGTCGCGCTTCCAATAGACGGGCGTTTGGAGCGATGTCATCGACGACTAGGACCCTGGCGGTCAAAACGCACTCCTTTTAATCCAAATGAAGTCTCTTATTTACAAAATATGCACTACAATGGTCTCGTGCTCTCGGCACTTGAAAAATTGGTGTTAATGGGCGGCATGGTCTTACCAACAATCTAAGCTGTTTTTGGCCGAACGCAACAACTCCATGTTGCAATCATCTGCCAATCTTGTCGGTCGACAGGACCACGCCACACAAACCGCAGCACGCCAGGTCGCATTCGGAGCGATCCGCACCGCGTCCTTAGGTTTTTCGTACGCCGAGGCACGTTGTTGCTCGACCATTATTCTATCAGATCCTTGGCAATTAGGGCAAGAAGAATGCCCTTCTGTGACCGGATCATGGTGATATCAACGGAGACAGCGAAGATTTAAAATGCGATATTGGCTCGAATTCCGATGACCAGTTCATTGCCGAGCTTGTGCCCAGGGGCGAGCGGATCTGGAATGCCTGCACCCGGATTGATGACATACTGAATATCGGGCTGAATTTGCCACCATGGCGTGATCTGGGCCTGGTATGTGGCTTCGATCAGCGTCTCAACCGATCGGACGGGATAGGCATCTCCCCTTGAAGCCCTGAGCGCCCGGTCAGACGCTGCCGCGCCCGAACCAACCTGACCAATCCCGAGGTCGATCCCCACCGTATCACCGGTGCGTCCTCGGAGCGGGGCGGTCAGAGTAGCGCCGCCGTTGAACGAAAACCCGATCAAGTTGCGATCGCCGGGGGCACCCATGATTCGCGCAAACAGATTGAGCGTCCGGGTGGCGACAATCGGCGAGATCCAGACCGTCTGGTCCATCACAGCGTAGAAGCTGTAATTATGCCGCCGTAAAGATGGCAGCCCGGACGTTGCGGAACTTGTCGACAAAACACCCTTGGCCGATCCAGCTTGATCGGGGAAACTGCCGGTGTCGTACCAAAACCCAATCTTGTAGGTGCCTGGCAATCCTTTGCCATGCGCATGCCCGGGCGTCACCGTACCGCCCAACGGGGGCTGGTTGATCGCGTATTGGAACTCACCGATGATCAGCGCGCCGGTATTGGTGTTGAACCGTGTCCCCCCGGCATCACGCGATTGCGGGTCGTTGGCGAACGGGCCGCCGGGCGGATTGTCGTTGAACGCACCGAGCAGGAGGCTCTGATTATCCGCCGGTTTGAACTGCAACCGCCCGCCGAGCGATGAGAGCGGATAGGCCGGACCGCCCGCATAGAGATCGGCCGAGGGCACCAGCGGCCATCCCGCCATGGTGTTGACGAACAGAGCGGAATATTTGCTGACGATGAAGTCCTGGTCGATGCTCTGCTGGCCGATCTTGAAATCCGCCCTGCCATAATCGAAACCCTGATCGTACCAGACTTCCCAAAGACGGGTCGAATCCTCTGCTTCGGTGCCGTTGGCCGTCTGCAGATCGTCAAGGTAGTAGGGGCTCAGGCTGCGGCCGTGGATCTGCAGGGCACTGACGTCGACAGTGCCGTTGGGCATGTTGAAGGCCTTGCCGGTGTCGATCTGGAGGGTGATGGTCGTCAGTCCCTGCATCGTCGCGCCCTGCTTGATCCCGCCGGCGACATTGCCGAGCAGGGTTTCGGTGTCGGTGCCGGCCAGCGTGATGCCATCGTCAGCGAGCGTGGTGCGCAGGCCGCCGAGCGAGCCCAGCAAGGTGCCGCGCGTCCATATTCCATGATCGGTTTGGGCGATCGCGCTGGCAGTGCCGCCGACCCAAGCCATCAAGGCGGCGGTGCCGAGCAGCCATCGGCCCACGTGACTGCGTTGCTGCCGCGAGGCTGGAGGTAGCATGGTCATTCTCCCGGATTGATAGGCCGAAAACTGATGCACCGGTGTGATGCCAACTCGTGGATAACAACGGACGGAAGCGTTGTACGCTCTTATCCGCTCGCCATCGATGTTTCAGCCCGCTCACACCCCGACGCTCTTATCATGACGATCAGGATCGGACCGCCAGAGTTCAGGTCATCTCAAGTAATGCCTGGCCGATATAGCCGCCCTTCGCCATGCCTGCGGGACAGGCGAAGATCGCGCTGCCGACATGGGTGGTGAACTGGTTCAGCGCATCGATCCGCGACATTTTTTCAAACATCGGGATGAAGCTGCGGCGCGGGTCGCGCTGGTATGCGATGAACATCAGCCCAGCGTCGTATTCCATCGCCTGCTTCCAAGGTGGCCAACGCTCGGCAACGAAGGATGCGCCGTCGCTATAGTTGTAGGCACGCCGCAGCATCTGCGCCCCCGCGTTTTCTGCCGGTGCCGCGAGCCGGGCGTGGGCGGTGGCCGGAATCAGGGGGTTGCCGTCCTTGTCGGCGGCGGCCAGGTCGAGCGGCTGGAATTCATGCACCCCGCCCAGCGGGGCACCGCTGAGCTTGTGCCGGCCGATCGTTTGTTCCTGAAACCCCAGTTTCATCTGATCCCAGTGTTCCAGCGCGATGCGAATGCGGCGGAACACGGCGTAGCTGCCGCCCTGCATCCAGCGCGGGCTTTCGCTGCCGGCCCAGATGTGATCGTTCATGGTCGCCGCGTCGCGGAATTTCGGGTTCATCGTGCCGTCTTTGAAGCCCATCAGATTGCGCGGCGTGCCCTGCGCGCGATTGGCGGTGCAAAAACCCGCCTGGGTCCAGCGTACGCTGATGGCATCGCCACCGAGGCGCACGAGTTCGCGCACCGCATGGAAGGCGACTTGCGGGTGATCCGCGCTCGCCTGCACCGAGAGCGCACCGCCGGTATGCCCTGCCTCCAACTGGTCACCAGGGAAGACTGGCAGATCGACCAGCGCGGCGGGGCGATGCCTCGCAAGGCCGTAGCGGTCCTTGGCCGCCAGCGCGAACAAATCCGGGCCGAAGCCAAATGTTATCGTGAGGCGCTGCGGGCCGAGGTCGAGCGCATCGAGACTGTCGAAAGGGTGATCGGGATCGGTCGGGGGCGCCGCGAGCTTGCCCGCGGTCAGGCGGGCGCTGGCTGCGGTCCATGTCCTGAACAGGGCGATCAGCGCCGGGCGGTCGGCGGCGTTCAGGTCGAGCGATGCGAAATACGAGTTGCTCTGCATCGGGTTCGGGGTTGCGATGCCGTTCTGATGGGCACCGAAAAACGGTTCGGTTACGGCATCGAGCGTCTGATAACTGGCCAGGGACGGTGTCCCTCCGGCGTTGGCGGCGCCGATGCCTGCCACGCCCGCGACACCGCCGGCAGCGGCGAGAAATCCGCGGCGGGATGCCTGTTGCCGGCTCATCGGCCGGCCGCCATCAGCGTATTGGTATCGTCCTGCACGTAGTAGAACCCGGTGCCATCCGGCATCATGGCAATGCCGAACAGGTCGCCGCTGCCCGGCGGGGATTGCGCTTCGTCGGCATCGATCCACTGCGCGCCACGCTGGGTCCCCGTTTGAGGGTCGATTTCGACCACCTGGCCGTTCAGGGCATTAATCGCCAGCAGGTCGCCGTTCGGGGCCATTGCCATCGCCAAAGGCCGCTTGAGCAGGCCGCCGGTGGTGACGACGACACCGGTGCCGGCGCTGGTGGTGCGGGTGGCGGCGTCCTTGATCGCGACGATCCGGTTGGCCACGCCATCCGATACATAGAGCGTGCCATCCGCACCCAGCGCCAGACCGGTTGGCCCCACCGCGAAGGCGCTGGCATCAGCGATCGCGCTGAAGCCGCTGGCGATCACGGTCGATGACGCAATGGTGGGGGCCTGGCCGGCTTGCGTGTTCAGCACGAGCCGCAAAACCGTCGCCTTGTGCTGGTCGGGTGTGCCCGGCGCGCCCATGCCGAAGCCGATATTGCTGATGAACAGCGTCGCGGTATCGCCCTGGTCGATCACCGCAATATTGCCCCACGGCCCGTTGATCTGCGGATCGGTGATGGTGCTGATGATTTTGCCGTTGGAATCGAGTACGATCAGGCAACCCTGGCCGAGGGTGGCGGTGGTACCGTCCTTGCTCGGCATGCTGCCGACGACGACGTCCCCGGATTTCAGCATGGTCATTGCAGTGGTGAGCCCGACGCCGCCGGGACACGCCTTGAGGTCGGCCGGAACATTGGCGAACAGCCGCGTCGCCCTGGTGGTCGGATCATATTGCATGATGGTGGTTCCGGTGCCCTGAAAATTCTTTTGGTTGTTGAAATTGTCGAACAGCACGTCACCCGCCTTGACGCGGCCGGACGTGACCGGGGCGACGATCAGCGCATAGGGATTTTCATCGCCATTGGCCGGAATCGACGAGGTCAGCAGCGTATGTTTGTGCAGATCGGCGATGAACGGCGCGGTCGGCGGGGCTGCGTGACCGATGCCGAGGCTGAAGAGGGCAGTACCGGCACCGAACAGCAGGTGGGGCAGCAGGCGGGTTCGCAATCGAGTCATCGGGATACTCCTTGAGTCAGATCGATAAATGCGAATAGGTCTCATTCGCAAACAAAAAAGCGGCGTCACCTCGGATAGGATTGGCGTCATCGAACCACGGTGACCTTTGGAAAACCGGTAACCGGACCGGCAACGACCAGGCCTCGCTTCGCGTCACGCGGCGGCAGGCGATGGCTGAATACCCGGGCATAAACCGGCGGTGCAGCGGGATCGGCAAGGTGCAATTCGATCAGCGCGTCGTGTCCGAAATACTGCGCGGCGCCGACGCGTGCCGGCGTGCTGCCAGTCATGCCCTGCGGCACCAAGTCGATCTGCTCGGGCCTGATCATCAGATGCACCGGACCGCGCATCGGCGCCGCGAGGTCGAGCGTCCCCAGCACACAGGTGGCCTGCATGCCGTCGGCTATCCCGTCGATCAGCACCGCCTCGCCGACGAAACGGGCGAGACCGGCGTCGGCCGGCCGATGATAGAGCGCCGCTGGCGCGGCGTGCTGGACGATCACCCCGTTGCGCAGGACCGCGACTTGATCGCCCATCGACAGGGCTTCGGCCTGGTCATGCGTCACCAGAATTGCCGTCGCCCGCGCCTGTTTCAATGCCGCCGCCACGGTCTGGCGGACATCCTGGCGCCGCGCGGCATCGAGGGCGGAAAACGGCTCGTCGAGCAGCACGAGACGCGGCGATGTCGCGAGGGCACGTGCCAGCGCGACGCGCTGCTGCTCGCCGCCCGAGAGTTGATGCGGGCTGCGCTTCGCGAAGCCGGCCGGCAGGCCGACCATGTCAAGCAATTCGGCGACCCGCGCCGTGTGATTGCCGTGTCCGAGGCCGAAGGCGATGTTCGCGGCGACCGAGAGATGGGGGAATAATGCGCCCTCCTGGGCCAGATAACCGATGCGCCGGCGCTCGGGCGGTACATGCACGCTATGCCCGGTGACTTCGACACCATCGATCGTGATCGAGCCGGCATCGGCGCGTTCGAATCCGGCGATCAGGCGCAACAACGTCGTCTTGCCGCTGCCGGATGCGCCCAGAATAGCGAGCAGCGTGCCGCTGGCCACCGACAGGCTCGCGCGATCGAGCACAAGAGTGCCACCGAATGTTTTGGAGATAGCGGAAATGTCGACCGATGCCATGTCAGCCTCCCGCCTGGGCGTGCAAGGCGGCCATGCCGAACCGCCGCGCCAGAAGCCAGCTGGCGGCCATGGATAATGTGATCAGCACGGCGGCGTAGGGGGCGGCGGCGGCGAAAGCGAGCGTCGAGGTATCGCCCCAGATCCGCGTCGCCAGGGTTTCGGTGCCGATCGGGGCGAGCAGCAATGTCGCGGTCAATTCGGTCGTCACGGCAATGAATACCAACGCGGCGGCAGCGCCGAAGCCGGGGGCGGCAAGCGGCAGGGTGATCCGCCACAGCACACGGCGCCAGCCGGCACCAAGCGATTTCGCGGCCTCTTCCGCCCGGCGTTCCGATTGCAGCAATGCGGCGCGCATGGCGACCAGGGCAAACGGCATGAACAACATCGCATAGGCGAGCAGCAGTAGCAGCGTGCTCTGATAGAGCGCCGGGACCGCCGCGATCGTGGCGGTAATCAGGGCCAGCGCAATCACGATGCCGGGCACGCCCTGCGCCAGCCAGGCACCGCGTTCCAGCGGCATGGTGAGCGAGAACCGCTGCCACCGCGCGGAAAGAACCGCGAGCGGCAACGCGAGAATCAGGGTCAATCCCGCGGCACCGAGGCCTAGTTCGATCGTGCTGATCGCCGCGGTCAACAAGGCGAGCGGCGAGGCCTCGGCCGGTGTGATCGCGGCCGCGCCATGCCGGGTCAGCCAGTACAGCACGGTGAGGATTGGCACACCGAGCGAAAGGCCGGCGAGTGCGGCGAAGCCAAGAACGGCCGGCAACCGCCAGACCCCCAGAGCATAGGGTACGCCGCGGCGCTGGGTACCGCGGCCGATGCGGGCATAGTGCACCGGGCGCCGCAACAGGGCCTCGGCGGCGATACAGCCGAGGCAGAACAGCAAGAGAATCATCGCGAGGGCCGCAGCCTCCGCACCGTCGAAGCCGGAGCGATAGGCGGCGTAGATTTCGGTGGTGAAGGTCCGGAACCGCATCAGGGCGAACGCACCGAATTCGACCAGAATGTTCAACGTGACCAGAAGCGCGCCCCCGAGCATTGCGGGTCGCAATTGCGGCAGAATCACCCGGCGCACGCAGCGCCATGGCGTGTCGCCCAGCGCGCGCGCCGCATCCTCCAGCGCCGGGTCGAGCCCGCGCAGCGCGGCGGCCACCGGCAGATAGACCAGCGGCGTATAGGCGAATACCGTCACGATCAGAGCGCCGCCGAAGCCTTCGAGCGCCGGGCTGATCGACACCCAGGCGTAGCTCGCGACAAACGCCGGCACCGCGAGCGGCGCCGTCGCCAGCACCGCCCAGACCGACCGCGCCGGCAGATCGGTTCGCTCGACCAGAAACGCCGAGGCGGTGCCGAGACCGACGCAGCAGATTGCCGCCGCCAAGGTCAGCGTGACCGTATTGATCAGCAGATCGCCGACCAGGGGCCGCCAGACCAGCGCCGCTTGGGGCGGAACTTTTGTCATTGCCCTGATCATGCCCGCGATCAGATCAATCCGGCTTGCTGCAACAACGCGGCCGCCGCCCGATCGTTCCCCAAATCCGCCGGCGCAATGGCGGGCGGATGCAAGCTTGCCATCGGGTCCAGCAAGGGGTTCGGCGCAACGCGCGGCCGCAACGGATATTCGTAATCGACCGTGCTCGCGGCCAGGTCCCGCTGGGCCGCCGTACTCACCAGAAAGGCAAGAAACTGTTGCGCCGCGTCCTTGTGCTTTGAGGACGCCAGTACGCCGGCGCCTGATACGTTGATCAGATTGCCGACGTCCTGCGGCGCGAAATGCGCAATCCGGCTTGGCGTGCGGGCCGGCCCCATCTCGGTGCGCAGGCGGGCCCAATAGTAATTGTTGATAATCCCGGTCGCGACGCTGCCGCGGTTGACAGCAGCGACCACCGATTCGTCATCCTGATAGATTTTCGCGTTACGCTTCAAAAATCGGCATCGCTCGGCGCTATCGCGATTTTGCCCCGCCAGGCCGGCAGAGCAAGGTCGCGCAGGTGCGGCGGCAACGCCGCCTGACGGATCAGCTCCGGATTCCACGCCAGCACATTCTGGCGCTCCAGAACGCCGAGCCAGTCGCCGTTCGCCGCACTGTCGGTCGCGGGCACGACGGCCAGCGTGGCCTGCGCAACCGGTGCCAGCAGATGCAGCTGGTCAAGCAAAGTCAGTTCCGGCGAATTCTCGACGAACACCACATCGGCCGGTGAGCGCTTGCCCTCGCGCACGATTTGATTGGCGATCTCAGGTCCCTCACCGCTGTGCACGCGCACGGGAATGCCGGTTTTGGCCGTGAACGCCTTGGTCAACATGCCGACCACCTGCGGGTGTTGTGCGCTGTACAACGTCAGTACCGTCTTGGCTCGGGCACTTGCGGTGCCGCCCGCCAACAATGCGCCAAGCGCGAAGGCGCCGACCAGCGTTGGCGACACTAACGAACGGCCAAACCGACGTGACAGAGCGAAATGATTCATGCGGGTATCCCTCAGTTGAACAATCCAATTGCGAATGAGAATTATTCGCAATATCTAGCGAGTGTGATACCGGACCCTCGTAGTCCTGTCAACGAGCCAATGGTCCCGACCTGCGTGGTCACGCCGGGCTGCTCCTTGAAACAACAAGCGTAATCATCAGCACGTTTTACAGTGTGACGATCGTATGCATCGCATCGCGATCCCCGCTGGGCAGGCCGAATTCACCCTGCCCTATCAGCAGCATTATGGTTGGGCAGCGATCGTCCAGTTCCTTCGCGCGGGCGAGTCCGGGCGTGGAGCAAGTCCAGCCGGGCGCTACGAGCGCAGCATTGGATGGCAAGGCGGCGCCGGCACGATCAGCGTCACACCAGCCCCATCTGATCGATCCGCACTGATCGCCACCATCCGGCTGTCCAGCGCATCAACCCTGTCCAGCATCGCTGCGGGGACCGGCGACGGCACGCCGCTTGCTAAGCCGGCGACACCCGGGCTCGATCTGGCTCTCCCCTCGCCCGCAGCGCTCGCCAATGCCGATTGCGCTCACAGCCTGGGCATGCCGTGCGCGCGCTGCGGCGATGCGCACCGTCGCCCGCGCCGCGATCACCGATGCCCAGTTGTTCGAGCCTGGCGCCGGGCTGGATAATGCGATCGCGCGCCTGACCGCCCATTACATTGCGATGCGGGGCCTTACGCGAAGCCGATGCGCTGCCCGCCGGTGACATTGCCCTGCGCCGCGCACTCGCCACCAACGGTGTCCGCCCTACTGCCGCCGCATTGCATGATCGCGCGGCGGCTTGGCGGCCTTGGCGGCCCTATGCCACTATGCATTTGTGGACCGCCGATGCCGCCGCGATCGTCCAGAACCGGGAGAGCAACCGTGAAGCTCCGCCTTGAGCGTATCCCAAGTCCGCTCGGCGGCATCATTCTGGTATCAGATGGCGATATGCTGCACGCCCTTGATTTTACCGATTACGAGGCGCGCATGCTTCAGCTTCTCACGCGGTACCACGGCGCCTGCCAGCTCGTACCCTCGCGCCTCATCTCGCCGATCGCGACCGCGCTCCAAGCCTATTTCGATGGCGATATGTCCGCACTCGCCTCAATCGCGCTCAGCCCGGCCGGCACGCCATTTCAGCGCGCGGTCTGGGCGGCACTGCGCGATATTCCGAGCGGTATGACCACCAGCTATGGCGAGATCGCCCGGCGAATCGGCCGTCCCGGAGCCAGCCGCGCGGTGGGGTTGGCGAATGGCGCGAATCCCATCGCCATCGTGGTGCCGTGCCACCGCGTGATCGGAGCCAACGCAGCGCTGACCGGCTACGGCGGCGGACTCAGCCGCAAGGCCTGGCTGATCGAGCACGAGGCCCGCCACACCATATGTTGTGGCAAACCTCCAGACCGCCTCATCTAGACGAGCTGGGTTTGGCCCTGCTCCGCTGGTGCCGCGAGCGCTTCGGGTCGCCAATCGCGGAAGAACGATCGCCCGATCGCGCCAGCCAGTTCGCTCAACTGGATCTGCACGGTGTCCAGATACCCGTGCAGATCGCCCTCGAGCACCTGATCCATCGGACGCTCCAGAATGAACTCGCGCAGAAACTCCGCCTGTTCCACCGCATCGCTGGTGTTGGGCAAATGATGCACCCGGCGCAATTCATCCAGGTGATATTCCGCGCGCCGCACCGATAAAAACACCGAGCGCGGGAACGAGGGGTCGCGCAGCAGAAATCCCGCCACATCCTCCGCTGAAAACTCAGCCCGGGCGAGGCGCTTGAACGCGTGATAGCCCGCAGCGGCGCGCAGCACCGCGTTCCACATGGTCAACTCGGTCAGGCGCCGTGCCTCGCGGTCGCGCGGCACCAGCAGCCGGTATTTGATGTCGAGCAGGCGGGTGGTCTGATCGGCGCGTTCGATCAGCCTGCCCAGCTGATAAAACTGCCAGCCCTGGTCGCGGTACATCGTGCCTTCGGTAATGCCGGTATGGGTCTGGACCGATTCCTTGATTTTCGTGCACAGGCGCGACAGCCGATCACCATCGAGGTCGGCGGGTTTGATCCCCATCACGAAGCGATGGAACACGTTGATCTGACGCCACATTTCGGTACTAATCAGCGGGCGGAGCGTGCGCGCGTTGGTCCGCGCGTTATCGAGGCAGAACGGAATGCTGCTGGGATTGGTGCGATCGAGCAGATAGAGGTCCTTGACCGTATCGGGATTGCTGGCAGCCTCATAACTATCGAACTTGTCCTGGTCGGACATGATGGCGACCAGCGCGGTCCAGGATTCCGCCTCGCGCCCCGGGCTTTCGAAGCTCTGCACCACGTCGATCAGCCGCGCCAGATTCTCAACCCGTTCAAGGTAGCGGGCCATCCAGAACAGGCCCTCGGCGTCACGCGCAAGCAAAACCGGTTCGACGCGCATGCTCACTGCCCCCCCGCCAACACCCAGGTATCCTTCGATCCGCCGCCCTGCGAGGAATTGACGATCAGGGAGCCCCGCTTCATTGCCACCCGCGTCAAGCCGCCGGGCAGCACCCAACTATCGCGTCCGGTGATGACGAACGGCCGCAAATCGAGATGCCGCGGACCGATGCCCTCCTCGGCCAGCGTGGGTGCAACGGACAGCGCGATCATCGGCTGGCTGATCCATTGGTCCGGCTCCGCGATCAGGGCGGCGCGCGCGGCATCGAGTTCCGCCTTGCTCGCGCGCGGGCCGATCGTAATCCCATAACCGCCCGATTCGCCGACCGGCTTGATCACGAGTTCATCCAGATGCGCGAGCGTATAGGCCAAGCCCTCCGGCTCGCGACAGATGTTGGTCTGGACGTTCTGGATGATCGCCTCCTCGCCGAGATAATATTTTATAATCCGCGGCATATAGGCATAAACCGCCTTGTCGTCGGCAACACCGGTGCCGACCGCGTTGGCCAGCGCGACATTCCCCGCCCGCCAGGCGCGGATCAGCCCGGGCACGCCGAGCATGCTCTCCGGGCGGAACACCTCAGGGTCGAGGAAATCATCGTTCAGGCGCCGGTAAATGGTGTGGACCCGTCGCAACCCGGTCGTGGTGCGCATATAGACCCGGTCATTCTCGACGGTCAGATCCGAGCCCTGGACCAGCGGCACGCCCATTTCGCGGGCAAGAAACACGTGTTCGAAATAGGCCGAGTTATAAATGCCCGGCGATAGCAGCACGACCTGGGGATCACCGACATCGACCGGTGCAATCTCGGTCATCGCGGCGCGCAGGCGGCGACCATAGTCATCAACCGGGCGGAGCTTGACGCCCGACATAAGATCCGGAAAAGCGCGCAGCATCAAATGGCGGTTTTCGATCACATAGGACACGCCGGACGGGGTGCGGGCATTATCCTCGAGGATGCGGAATTCGCCACTTTCGTCGCGGATGATGTCAATGCCGCAGACATGCACATAGGTGCCGTGACTGACCGCAAAATCGCGCATCTCGGGGCGAAAATTGGCATTGCCGAACACCAGATCGGCCGGAATCACGCCATCGCGGATAATCTTCGCGTCATGGTAGATGTCGTCGAGAAAGGCGTTCAGCGCCGTTACGCGCTGGATCGCGCCGGTTTCGATCTGTTGCCATTCCGACGGCGTTATGATGCGGGGAATGCAGTCAAAAGGCAATATCCGGTCGATTGCGGTCGCGTCCGAATAGACCGTGAACGTGATGCCAAGGTCGATCAGATCGGTTTCGGCAAGCTCGGCACGGGCGCGTAGCGCATCGACCCCGATCCGGCCCAGCCGCTCGCGGACCAACGCGGGCACACCGGCATCGTCAGCACGCAGGCGCGTCAACTCACAAAAATATTGTTCGGGAGCGTAACCTGCGAAGATCCCGGCCCGTTCATCGTCCATCATCCGCTCCTGTATGATTGTCCCATGTTTGTCATGCCACCGCCGCGATGCAACAAGAAAATCGTCCCAACCGATTAGACACCAATCCGCTCTCGCACGGAACCGGACTGTCTGATATGCCGTAGCGATGCTTGGAGGAGACGCCATCGGCGGCCTGATCGACGCAAAAGGCCAGATCCGGGCACCGTGGCGTCCGGTGATCAACGTCATGCGGGCGATCGGCCCAGACGAGTTCGCCGCGCGTGCCGCAGCACTCGACCGCCGCGCCCAATACGAATCGCCGAGCGGCAGCGTCCAGTCCCAACGGCTTGATCCGATTCCAATTCCGCTGATGGACTACGAATTCGCGACCCTGGCCAATGCAATCGCCGAGCGCGCTGAATTTCTGGCCGGTATTCTTGATGATGTTTACGGTGCCCAATCCTCAATCGCCGATGGCAGCCTGCCCGGCGACCCGCTATTCGAGACGCCGCAGTTCATTCGTCAACTGGCCCGTCAGCCAGGGTTCACCGCACAGCGATTCGCCTCATACGCGGTCGATCTGATCCGTTACCCCAGTGGTGGTTTTCGCGTTCTGCGCGATCACACCGATCGCGCGCCGGGGCTCGGTCTGGCCCTCACAATCCGCCGGTTCGTCGCGGACGTGATGCCGGAACTATTCGGCACCGTAACCCTGGCGAGCCAGCGGCCGGTAACCGAAACGCTGCAGGACATGCTGCACCTGCTGGCGGCCGGCGGGCCGATCGGCCTGATCGCGGGGGCGGACGCAGATATGGCCGATACCCGCCTGCTCGCGCGCCAGCTTGGTGGCACGGTGCTCCGGCCGGATGATCTGTCATGCTCCGGCGGCGTGTTGCGGTTACGCACCCTGGCCGGTTCTACCCCGGTGCATCTCCTGCTCCGCCAGGCATCGAGTCTTTCGATCGATCCATTGGAACAGGGTGGCGCACCATCACATGGCGTACCTGGCCTGTTCCGCGCCTTGCGCAACAACGCTTTGACGATGCTCAACGTTCCCGGAAGCGGTATTCTACAACTACCTGATTTTAAATCATGTTTCTCAAATTTGTTTTGCCAGCAGCATGGTCGCCCGCTTCAGCTGGAGGACCATGACGCGACCAGCCTAGGCGGCATCGACGCCGATCAGGCGCCGATCGCGATCCGCCTGGCGCAGGACGGCGCGACGGGGCGATTCGAGTTCGCGGCCATCACGCTGCGCCTGTATGCCTTGCGGATCGACGGTGTCTGGCGTGTGTTGCCCGGCGGACTCGGCCATGCAACCCGCACCGACGGCAGTGTCCTGATCAAGGACCTCTGGGTGATCGATTCGGGCGATCGTGACTCCGGTGAACCCGATCGGGCTTCGCGTGGCCCCGCGCATCGCAGCCGACCGCGGATCGCGCGCAAGGTCGTAATGGATCTGCCGAGCCGCCTCGCCGATGACCTGCTCTGGCTTGGCCGCATGGTCGAACGCCTCGATGGCGCGGCAAGGCTGCTCGCTATCGCCCTGCCGCGCTTCGTCGATGCCAGCAATCTGCCGCATGAAGCAGCCCAGCGGGAAAGCCTGGCCGCCTGCCTAGTCAGCGCCAAGTTAGTACCCGATGAGATTATTGGCCCGTTCCTGTCCGCGCGCCGGTTGCATGAAAGCCTCGCGCGCAGCAAGCCACTCAGCCGCCTGCTGGCTGACATCCGTCGCCTGCTCGAGCATTCCGGCGAGCGGTTCAGCATATCGATGCGCCGGATCATCGAAGGCGCGCTCGATCAAATCCCGCTGGATCTGAACGATGATCCGCACACCTTCACCGCCTGCATGCAATTCGTCGCAACATTCAACGGCGTGATTGCCGAGGATGCGTCACGCAGCGGCGGCTTCGTATTTCTCGAGATCGGCCGGCGGCTGGAGCGCGCGGAAGCCTTGGCCGAAACATTGACCGTTCTCCTGGCAGGATCGCTCGCGCGGCTCGATCCTGGCCTGACACTCGCGATCGAGCTTGCCGATGCGCAGTTGACATACGAGTTCGTCAATGCCGGCCCGCTCCTGCCGGAAACGGCGATCGGTCTGTTGATCGGGGCGGCCGACTATCCGCGCAGCCTAGCGTTTCAGACTGAAGCGCTTGGTATCGGGCTAAGGCGCATCGGCGCTTTTGATCAGGCGACGGTGGCCGATCAGATCACGGTCAATCTCCGCAGCCTGTCGGGAGCGATTGCAGCCGGTGATGCAGTCGACCTGGGCGGGATCCTCAAACATTGCATCAGCACGCTGGAGACCCTTGCTGACGGTTTGGCCACGGAATACTTCGCACCGATTCTGCCTTCGAGGCAGGTCGAGGATACCCAGCAGACCGCTGTGCCGCAGGTCTGAGGCGACGCCCGTCCGGCTAGTGGGTGCGCGTACGTTTCACCCGGAGTGCTGCAAGAGCTCCAAGCCCCACAACCAGCAATGCCACGCCGGCTGGTTCCGGTACGGGAACGGGCTTGTTTGGACCCGGTACCGGTCCGGTCGGCAATGGCGGCTCCTTCGGGTCAGGCGTAAGGAAGCCCGTTGGGACCAAGTTCGATGGTGGTGCGTAAATACCGCCACCAGGTGCATCGGCAAGCGGTATACCCGCCAGCGCGGCGGTACCAGCCGCACTCATTACTTTCGCATAGGTTGCTGGGGTCATCGGCAACGTTGGCGCCACCCAAACTTGATGACAGCCGCAGGGCAACTGTGGCTTTTGCGGGGGCGATGAAAACATTACAGCAAGCGCAGCGGCGGCTCCCACGGTAGTGATGGCCGCTGGTATACCAACGGCAGCAGGATGTGCTGCCGCGACTGCTCGACAAGCTTGAAGACAACGGACAACCCACATGAAATTTATCTTACTGAAATGTTATACCTAATAAAGACCGTTAGTAAAAATCGTTCCGCCTTACAATAGCGATTTGGTGCCAGAGTGACGATTTCAAAGAAAATGATATCGGCTCTACACCCTTAAATTGAAAATTATCCTATCGATGTAGGGAACGTATCAGAAATTCTATAAAAATAGAAATATCCATATTTTCGAACGGTGGGCGATCATATCATCGCAGCAATCGATCATTGTAACCAAACTAACGTCAAGGGCGATTTCCACGCATCATGACCCGGTCAAAGCTGAAACCGCCTCGCGCCGTTTTGAAACGAAAATATCCGTAGCCGACCAACCCGATCACAATTAGGATCGGAACCGTGAACACGGCGAGCCAGAATGCCAGCGCCGCAAACCCGAGTGCTATCGTAAAAACCAGAACCCGCGCCAAAATGACACCGAGAGTCGGTCCCGTGATCGGTTCCTGCGCAAAATGTCCCGAAGGGGTCATATCGATAATCGGTCCGTTGGTCGTTTTCATAGCTTGAGTCTGGTCTCAAAAGACCGGTTCAGCAAGCAAAATTGCACGCGCGAGAATGAAGACTTGGCAACCGGTAGTTTATCGGGCCGCATAATTCTGGGCGCCGGCCGGCCTGCTTGCGTCGGCCCACCCCTTTGGATATACCCGCGCGGCGACGCCGGCCGATCGGCGCATCGCTCGCGACGCTGTCATAGCTCAGGGGTAGAGCACCTCATTGGTAATGAGGAGGTCGAGGGTTCAATTCCCTCTGACAGCACCAGCACCCCCTCCCACATGACGAGGTTGCCCACCCCGGCGAACGCGGTTATGCCCTTGCGGCTCGGTCCGACATCATCATTGAGGAATGGCAACTTTGGTCACTTTGCGTCGCGCGGCCCCCCTCGCCCTCAGTTTGCTGCTCACCGGCTGCGGCGTCACCCAAGGCGTTTTCGGCCGCGATCAGTCCAAGCTCGGCGAACCCGCGCCGATGAAACCGGTGGTCGGTTTCACCGTCGCTCCGGTGCCGCAGGCAGCACTCGCCGCGCGCCAGATTCTCAATGCCGGCGGTAACGCCGCGGATGCCGCGACCGCCGCCGGTTTTGCGCTTGCGGTCGCCCTGCCCTCGCGCGCCGGGCTCGGCGGCGGTGCGGCCTGCCTGATCGATCTGCCCGCGTCGGACGGCGGCAACGGCATCCCGACCGCCCTGCTCTTTCCGCCCGCCGCCGCGCCCGAATCGAGCGGTGGCGCCAGCCGCCCGGCCGCGGTTCCGCAGATGGCGCGCGGCTTGATCGCCATGCAGGCAAGGTTCGGCCGGTTGGCGCTTGCGACCGATCTGGCTCCGGCCGAGGCGATGGCGGGCGGCGGTGTCGCCGTCTCGCGCACGTTTGCCGCCGATCTGGCGGTGGTCGGCAACGCCCTGCTGGCCGACTCTGCGGCGCGCACGATTTTTGCATCCCCCACCGGCCAGGTGCTCCAGCCGGGCATGATCATGCGCCAGCCCGATCTGGCGGCCACGCTCACCCAGTTGCAGTCGAGCGGCGTGCTCGGCCTGACCCAGGGGGCGTCTGCCACAGCCTTCGTCACCGCCGCCAACCAGGCGGGCGCGGGGCTGACCATGCAAGATCTGCGCGCCGTCAGACCCGCCTATGCCAGCCCGATCACCGTCGATCGGTTTGGCTATCATCTTGCGTTCACACCCAATGCCGGCGGCATCGGCGCGGCTGCCGGGATCGAAGCGCTGGCGCAAAACCCCCAGGCGCTCGACCTTGCCGGGCAGCGCGCGCTCGCCGCCGCCCAAGCCGCGCGGCACGGTGAGGCGCTGACCGCCCTGCCGGCCTCGGCCAGCTTCGCCACGCTCGATGATCGGGGTGGCGCGGTCGGCTGCGCCACCACCATGAACAATCTGTTCGGCACCGGCCGCGTCGCGCCCGGCACGGGGATTCTGCTGGCGGCGACACCGGCCCATATCACGCCACCGCTGCTGACCGTGGGGCTCGCCACGCGCGGCGGTGACTTCCGCGCCATCGCAACCGGTTCGGGCCAGCAGGGGGCTGCGATGGCCGTCGCCACGGGGCTCGCCAATGCCGTGCGCAGCACAGTGCCGATGCCCCAGCAAGTGCCGGCGCCCGGCCGCGCCAATGTGATCGCCTGCGCGGGGCTGCTGCCGGGTGCGCCGAAAACCTGCTCCGCCGCCGCCGATCCACGCGGCTTTGGCCTCGCCATCGGGTCGAAATAACCAGCCGATGGCGCTGAAAACCGGCTCCGGCGCGCTGGTGCCGCCGTTTCTGGTGATGGACGTGATCGCCGCGGCCAACGCGCTCGCCGCCACGCCGGCCGCCGCGGATCGCCGCGTCATCCGCATGGAAGTCGGCCAACCCGGTCAAGGCGCACCTGCCGGCGTGCGTGCCGCGGTCGCCGCCGCCATGCAGACCACCGAACCGATGGGCTACACCGAAGCGCTCGGCCGTGCCGATCTGCGCGCACGCATCGCGGCGCATTATGCTGATTGGTACGATCTGGCTTTGCCTGCCGGGCGCATCGCCGTCACCTCCGGCGCCTCGGCGGGATTTCCGCTCGCTTTTCTTGCCGCGTTCGAAGCGGGCGACCGCATCGCCCTCGCGACGCCGTGCTACCCGCCCTATCTCAACATCATGACGGCACTCGGCATCCAGCCCGTGCTGCTGCCCGCCACCGCCGAAACCGGGTTTCAACCCACCGTCGCGATGCTCGCAGCGATGGACCCACCGCCTGCCGGGCTGCTGATCGCCTCGCCCGCCAACCCGACCGGGTCGATGCTGTCACCCGATGATCTCGCATCCCTCGCACGCTACTGCCACGCCAACGGCATCCGGCTGATCAGTGATGAAATCTACCACGGCCTCACCTACGGCAAAGCCGCAGTCACCGCCGCATCGTTCAGTCCCTCCGCCATCATCATCAATTCCTTTTCCAAATATTTCTCGATGACCGGCTGGCGGGTCGGCTGGATGGTTGTGCCCGATGATCTGATCCGTCCGGTCGAATGCCTGGCGCAGAACTTCTTTATCTGCGCGCCGCATATTTCGCAGACCGCCGCCTTCGCCGCCTTCGACTGCCACGCCGAACTGCAATCGCGCCACACCGGCTACGCGCGCTCGCGCGCTCTACTGCTCGACGCCTTGCCGCGCGCCGGGTTCGATCGCCTCTCACCCGCCGATGGTGCGTTCTACCTCTACGCCGATATCAGCGGCACCCTGCAGGACAGTACGGATTTCTGCCGATCCCTGCTGCATGATCAGCACATCGCCGCAACGCCGGGCCATGATTTCGATCCTGCGCGCGGGGGTGATTTCGTGCGGTTCTCCTATTGTGCGGCTGAGGCTGATATTGTCGAGGCTATTCATCGTCTCGTCGATAATTAGCGTAAACAAGTTAAGGAAGGCCTTCTTTTTTGCAAAAAAGAAGCAAAAAACTCTTGGTTGTTTTAGGTCTTCCTCAGCTTTGGAAACTCACCATTCGACCGCTCGGGCCGCCGATGAGGTGATCGTCCTGCATCACCACCGCACCGCCGATCACCGTCATCATCGGCCAGCCGGTTACCCGCTCGCCGGCGAACGGCGACCAGCCGCACGGGCTCGCGAGCCAATCCGTCTCGATCACGCGACTCTGCTTCAGGTCAACCAGGGTGAAATCGGCATCGTATCCAGCCGCAATCCGCCCCTTGCCGACCGCCCCGTAAATCCGCGCCGGTCCCGCCGCCATCAGATCGACCAGCCGCGCCAGCGACAGCCGGCCGCGATGCACCTGATCCAGCATCACCGGCACCATCGTCTGCACCCCGGTCAGCCCCGCAGCGGTACCCGGCCATGGTCGCGCCTTTGCCGCGGCCGGATGCGGCGCATGATCCGAGCCGATGGTATCGACCAGCCCATCAGCCACCGCCCGCCACGCCGCCTCGACATGGTGCCGATCGCGGATCGGCGGGTTCATCACCGCATAGGCGCCCAAGCGCTCGTAAGCCTCGGGGGCGGATTGCGTCAGATGATTGACCAACACCTCGACGCTCGCGACATCGCGAAAGCTGCGCAGATAGGCGAATTCCTCGGCGGTCGATACATGCAATATATGCGCGGGCCGGCCGGTGCGGCGCGCCAGCGCCATGATCCGCCTGGTGCCCAGCGCCGCACATTCCGGATCGCGCCACACCGCATGATTGGCGTAATCATCGCCCATGGCGAACGCGCCCCGGCGCTCCTGCAGGCGGAACTCATCCTCGGAATGAAATGTAATCCGTCGCCGCCCCGCCCGCATCACGCGCTCGATCGAGGCATCGTCCTCCACCAGCAGATTGCCGGTCGAAGACCCGGCGAACACCTTGATGGCGCAGACACCCGGCTCCGTTTCCAGCGCCGCAAGCTGATCGACATTCTGCTTGGTCGCGCCGACGTAAAACCCAACGTCGCACCACGCGCGTCCCGACACCGACGCCCGCTTGGCCGCGAGGCTCGCGATATCGACTGCCGGAGTTGCAGTGTTCGGCATGTCGAAAATCGCGGTGATGCCGCCGAGCACCGCGCCGCGCGTGCCGGTTTCCAGCGTTTCGACGCTGGGCAGTTCAGCCGCGCCGGAATCGCGGAAATGCACATGCGGGTCGATCAGCCCGGGCAGCACATGCAGGCCGCGCGCGCTAATGATCCGCGCCGCATCGCCGGTCGCGGCCAGGGTCACAATGCGCCCCTCGCGCACGCCGATCCGCGCCTCCGCCTCGCCCCAGGGCAGCATCGCAATGCCGCCTTCGATGATCAGATCAAAAGCCTCGCCCATCATCAACGCTCCGCCAACACATCAAACACATCGCCATCGCACGGCAGGCCGAGACCGTGCCGACGATACCATAACGCGAGGAACAGCAACCGCCAGCAGGCAACACCGGCCCGTGGGTCGGCCGCGCGCGCGAACAGATCGATCACACGGCCCGGTTGGGTCAATTGCCCGACCATCGGTGACCGCGCCACCAGCGCGCCAAGCCGCGCCCCCTGCCCCGCGATCCAGCCCGCCACCGGCACGTCGAACCCCTGCTTGCGCGCGAACGGCCGTGCCTGCGGCAAATACCGCTCCAGCCAGCGACGCAGCAAAAACTTCCCGAAGCCGCGCTGCGTGCGCAAACGATCCGGCAGGGCGAATGCAAAGCGCGCCACCTCACGATCGAGAAACGGTGTGCGCCCCTCGACGCCATGCGCCATCAGGCAGCGGTCGAGCTTGATCAGCAAATCGTTCGGCAGCCATTCCGCGATATCCTCGCGCTGCGCGCGCGCCAGAGCGCTGCCGGCGGCGTGGTCATGCGCCCGATCGATGCCGCTCCGCCACGCCGTGCCGGCATCGCGCAGCACATCGAGCCCGTCGAACGCGCCGTGCCGGCGCATCCGCCGCGCGAACGGCCAGGCCCGGGCGGCGGCGCGATACCGGCCGTAGCCGGCAAAAATTTCATCACCGCCCTCGCCCGACAGCACGACCTTCACCGAACCGCGCGCGTGTCGCGCCAGAAACCAGGTCGGGATGATCGCATAATCCGCCACCGGATCATCCATTGCGCCGACGATTTCCGGCAGATGCCGCCACATCATCGCCTCGGTGATCTCGATCCGCTCATGTCGCGCACCAACCGCACCCGCGCTGGCCGCGGCGGCATCCCGCTCGTCGGCGACGCTGCCGTGATCGAAACCGGCGGTGAACGCCTGCACCCGCCCGGTGTCGAGCCGCGCCATCAGCGCGAGAATGGCGGCGCTGTCGATTCCACCTGACAGGAACAAGCCGTAAGGAACGTCGCTCCGCTGATGCAGTTCGATGGTTTCCGCCATGACGCGATCGAGCGCTGCGAGCGCCGCGTCTTCCCCCTGCGGTGCCGTGCCGGGTTCGATCGGGTCGTGATCGGCGCGCGCGATCACGGCACCATCGCGCAGCGTCAGCATCGCACCGGGGGCAACGCGTTCGATGCCGGTGAACGCGGTGGTGGCGCCGGTGGTGAATTGAAGCTGCAGCAATTCATGCAGTTTTGCGGCATCGACCGACCGTGCCGCGAGCCCGGCCGCGATCAGCGCCTGTGGTTCGGAGGCAAACGCCACACCCAGCGGACCGGGCGCGATGTAGAGCGGCTTGATGCCGAACGGATCGCGCAGCAGCTTCACCACGCTTTCCTCGGCATCATCGATGGCGATCGCGTACATGCCGCGCAGTTGACCCATGAAATCGGCCGCGGCGCGGGCGAGGTAGAGCGGCGGCTCGCAATCGCTGCCGGTTCGAAACGCGCAACCCGCGAGGTCCCGGCGCAGTTCAGGATTGTTATAGATCTCGCCATTGCCGATCAGTGCGGCCCCCGCGCCGAACAAAGGTTGATCGCCGGTCGCCAGATCGATGATCGCAAGGCGCGTCTGCACCAAGGCAGCGCGCGCGCTGACATGTTGGCCTGAACCATCCGGCCCGCGATGCGCCAGGGCCGCCGCGAGCGTGGCCAGCCGATCCGCTGCAAGCCGCGCGCCCGGCTTGAACGCGATGCCGGCGATGCCGCACATCAGCGCGCCACCCGCGCCAGATAGTCGCGCCACGCCGCGACCACCACCGGCTCGGCGAACTCGCCCGCATAGCGCGTGCGGCCCGCCGCCGCCATCGCCTGGCCGCCCTCCGCCAGCACGCGCGCGATCGCCCGGCTCAAACCTGCCGGATCATCGATCGACACCAGCACGCCATCAACGCCATCCGTGATCAGCTCGCGCGGCCCTTCGGCCGCCGCCGCGACAACCGGCACGCCGGCGGAAAACGCCTCCAGCACCATGTTGCCGAGCGGTTCATGGCGCGAGGACGACACGAACAGTTGCGCGCTGCGCAGCAACGGCCCGACATCGGTGCGCCATCCCGCGAGATGCACGCGCGCTCCGAGGCGGCATGATGCGATCAGCGCCTCCAGCGCCGGTCGTTCGGGCCCTTCACCGGCGATCACCAGATGCGCACCCGGCACAGTTTCCATCGCCCGGATCAGGATGTCGAACCCTTTGACCGCGTGCAGCCTTCCAAGCGCCAGCACCAGCGGTGCGTCATCCGGCACGCCCAGCACGGCGCGCGACGCTGGTGCGATGCTTGTGAAATCGCCAACGAAATTCGGCAGATAGGCAACGCGATCGGCCGGCCAGCCCTGATCCGCGATCCAGCGCACGATGTCGCGTGTGTTGCCGACCAGATGATCGCAGCGGCGGAAATATTTCAGCGGATAATACCCACCCAGACGACCGACCAGCGTCCAACTGCCACGCGGAGCGTGAAACGCCGCCCGGCTCATCCACGCCACGGCGACCTCGGCACCGAAGGCGTGCAGGGCCCTGGCGGCGCGCGGCCGGGTCAGCGGATCGAGTGGACCGCCGTAGCGCAATCCCACGGGTTCGAGCCCTGCCGCCCGCAACCGCGCGACCCTTGCGGGCTCCGGCCGGATCACCGGCAGAACCGCCTCGCCTGCCTCGTGGAGGCCAATGGTCAGGCGCTCGAAAAACAGCTCCGCACCACCCTGCGCCGCGCCGGCCATCAATTGACCGATCCTCATGCGGGCACCGGTTCGCCCATCAGCGCGGCCACCGCCTTGTGCACCGCATCGACCGCCAGATGCTCCATCGCCGCCTCGCCCTCGATGCCCGGTGCGGCGACGAACGCCGCCCGCACCCCGGCCGGCGCGTATTCCGACGCGCGGGACCGGCCGAACAACCCCAGCGTCGGCACATGCGCCGCGGCCGCCAGATGCATCAGGCCGGAATCATTGCCGATGAACAGCGCGCAGCGCGCAAGGCAAGCCGCCGCTTCGGCCACCGAGACCGCGCCAACCAGATCGACCGCGCCGGGCAGCCCGGCCAGGACCGGTGCCGCCGCCGCGCGCTCGGCTGGCCCCGGCCCACCGAACACCGCGATCCGGGCAAAATCGAGCCGCCGGGCGATTGCGATGAAATGTTCGGCCGGCCAGATCTTGCCCGCCCAATTCGCCGTCGGCCCCAGAGCCAGCACGGGCGCGCCGGGCGGGATGAGCATCTCCGCGCGCGTGCGGTCCGCCGGCGCGGTCCACACCACCGGCAGCGGCGGCGGATCGAACCCGCAGGCTGCGCCGATCTGGGCATAGCGCCGGCCGGGGCGGCGGCCGCCGCGCACGATGACCCGCTGGCCGACCCATAACCCGTATGCCAGCGCCGAGCCCCGGAAATCGACCACGATGTGCCAGCGGTCGCGCACGACGCGCGACCAGAGCGAGAGCCAATGCCCATCGAGGCGCTGTTTCTCGAACACGATCAACCGTTCCAGCCCCGGCAGCCGCGCGAACACCCCCGCCGCTGCCGCGCCGCACGCAACCGTCAACCGTGCCGCCGGATGCGCGAGGCGGATCCGCTCGATCACGCCCGAGGAAATCACGGCATCACCCAGCCGCGACGATGTGATGAACAAAATCCGCATGCCGCGCTGCTCTAGCACGGCTTGTCGCATCCCGGCCAAGGGGCCACATCCGCTGCATGACAATCGTTGCATATCTGCCCGATCGCGGCGTGATCGATCTCAGCGGCCCGGACCGGGTTGCGTTTCTGCAAGGCCTGGTCACGAACGACGTGTCGAGGGCGCACCCCGGCACCTGTGTCTGGACCGCGTTGCTGACACCACAGGGCCGCTACCGCGCCGAATTTTTCGTCTTTGCAACCGAGTCGAGCCTGCTGCTCGATGCGCCGCGCGATGCGATCGCCGACATCATCACCCGCCTGTCGCGCTTCAAGCTGCGCAGCAAGGTGGTCTTGACCGACCGCTCGGCCGATTACGCGGTCCACGCCGCATGGAACGGCCCACCGCCGGAAAACGCGGGCATCACCGCACCCGATCCGCGGCTTGCCGAAGCGGGCCACCGGATTCTGGCGTCGGCGCCAAGGGCGGACAGCGCCGATCCATCGGCCTACCGGGCCCATCGCCTCGCCCTCGGCCTGCCGGACCACGGCGATCTCGAACCCGACAAGACCCTGCCGATGGAAGCCGGCTTCGGCGAATTGCACGGCATCGACTGGGAGAAGGGCTGCTACATGGGCCAGGAACTCACCGCCCGCACGCGCTATCGCGGCCTGGTGAAACTCCGGCTGATCCCGATCACGGCAAGCACCGACCTGCCGGCATCCGGCAGCATCACCAGCGGCGAGCGCAATGTGGGCGATCTGTGCATCGCGCAGGGGCAGCAAGGGCTGGCAATGCTGCGCCTCGATGCGCTGGACCAGCATTTGCAGATCGGCGTCCTTACGATAACACCCAACCTACCGCATTGGTTATCCCTGCCCGCCCCGTCTGAAAAGGCCCAAGCATGATCATCGTCCACCACCTCGAAGCGTCGCGCTCGCAGCGGATTCTCTGGCTGCTCGAAGAACTCGGCCTCGAATACGAGGTGAAACTCTACAAGCGGAACCCGAAGACCATGCTGGCGCCGCCGAGCCTCAAATCCGTGCATCCCCTCGGGAAATCACCGGTGATCACCGATGGCGATACCATTGTGGCGGAAACCGGCGCGATCATCGAATACATCATCGATAAATACGGCGAGGGCCGGCTGATCCCGCCCGCCGGATCGGACGATCGGCGGCGCTACACCTACTGGCTCCACTATGCCGAAGGCTCGGCGATGCCGTTTCTGGTGATGAAGCTGATTTTCACCGAAATGCCGAACCAGGCCCCGTTCATCGCGAAGCCATTGCTCCGCATGATCGGCAACAAGGTCGGCGAGAGCTATCTCGACCCCAATATCGCCACACACATCCGCTTCTGGGAGGACAGTCTGGCCAATTCCACCTGGTTTGCCGGGCCGGAGCTGACCGGTGCGGACATCATGATGAGTTTTCCGGTCGAGGCGGCCAACGCGCGCGGCGCGCTGCGCGGCAATTTCCCGCGGATCAATGCGTTCCTCGCTGCGGCCCACGCCCGCCCGGCGTATCAGCGGGCGTTGGCGAAGGGTGGGCCTTACCCTTACGCGTAAGGCCGGCAGACACCCCGGCCCCGCCGACGATCAGGGCCGCGGCGGCGATGATAGACCCGCTCATCGGTGCGCGCCCGAGTGCGATCAGCAAACCGGTCGACAGCAGCGGCGCCGCGTAGGACAGGGTTCCCAGCAGGGCGAGATCGCCCTGTTTGGTGGCGAAATCCCACAGGAAAAAAGCAAGCCCGACCGGTCCGAGCCCCAGCGCCAACAGGGCCAGTGCCTGCCCGGCATTCGGCATCACGGTCGGTTCGGTCAAGCCGTGCGCCACCAGCGCGAGTGCCGCGACCACGCCGCAAACCCCGGCGATCAGATCGCTCGGCACCGCGCTGATCCGCCGATTCGCAACCGAATACAGCGCCCAGACGAAAGCGGCCGCCAGGGCGCAGCCATAGCCGAGGGCGGAGCCATGCCCGCTTAGACCCTGCGCTCCGAGCAGGATCACCACCGTGCCGGCCAGTCCCATCAGGGCGCCGAGCACGTGGCGCGCTCGCAGCACGCCACCGGGCAACAGGGCCGCGAACAACACGATCAGCAGCGGCCATAAATAGGCGATCAGCCCGGCCTGCGCCGGCGGCGCGTGATCGAGCGCGCTGAAATACAGCGCATGATAGGCGAACAGTCCGGCGATGCCGATCGCCCAGGCCAGCGGCGCCTGGCGCAGCCGCCGCAGCCTGCCGCGCAGCGCCAGCACCGCGATGCCTGCCAGAAACGCCACGAAAAAACTGAGCGCCAGGGTCTCGAATGGCGGAATGCCGCGCGTTGCCGCGGTCAATGCCGCAAGGGTGGACCAGAGCAAAATGGCACCACCGCCGCTCGCGGTGGCGCGCAGTTTCACGCGCAGAGCGCCGCCTTCGCCGCGCGATAGTCCGCGACCAATCGCGCAACCAGCGCCGCCGCCGGCACTACCGCAGCGACCGCGCCGATCCCCTGGCCCGAACCCCAGATATCCTTCCACGCCTTGGCCTTGGCACCCTCGTGGAAATTCATCGCCGAGGCATCGCTCTGCGGCAAATCATCCGGGTCGAGCCCGGCCGCGATGATGCTCGGCCTCAGGTAGTTGCCGTGCACGCCGGTGAACAGATTGGTGTAGACGATATCATCCGCCCCGCTTTCCACGATCGCCTGCTTATAGGCCGCCGATGCGTTGGCTTCCTCGGTCGCGATGAACGCCGAGCCGATATAACCGAAATCGGCCCCCATGGCTTCCGCGGCCAGCACGGCGCGGCCGGTCGCGATCGCACCCGAGAGCGCCAGCGGCCCATCGAACCAGGCGCGGATTTCCTGCACCAGCGCGAACGGCGAAATCACCCCGGCGTGGCCGCCCGCCCCCGCCGCCACGGCGATCAGCCCATCCGCCCCCTTCTCGATCGCTTTATGGGCGAACCGGTTGTTGATGATATCGTGCAGCACCACGCCGCCGTAGGAATGCACCGCCGCATTTACCTCAGGCCGCGCGCCGAGCGAGGTGATCACCAACGGAACACGGTATTTCACGCAAAGTTCAAGATCATGTTCCAGCCGCGCATTCGACCGGTGCACGATCTGATTGACCGCGAACGGGGCGGACGGGCGCTCGGGATGCGCCGCATCCCACGCCGCCAACGCCGCGGTGATTTCGGCCAGCCACTCGTCGAGCTTGGCTTCCGGCCGGGCGTTCAGCGCGGGAAACGAGCCGACGATGCCGGCGCAACATTGCGCGATCACCAGTTTCGGATTCGACAGAATGAACAACGGCGATCCGATCACCGGGACCGCCATGTTTTTGCGAAGCCGTGCGGCTATCGACCCTGATTTATGATTCATCCAGCGTTTGTGCCGGGCGTTACCCTATGCGTCAATCGGTCGCGAACTAACGTACACGCCGTCTCTCAACTCGTCCCCAGCGCGACGCCGACGCCGAACACGATCGCCCCGCCCAGTGCAACCTGCAATGCCGCCTGCAACGGTGGTGCCTCCATATACCGCGCCCTGATCCAGGAAATCACGCCCAGTTCCACCACCACCACCCCGAACGCGACTGCCATCGCGGTCCAGAAATTCGGGATCAGGAACGGCAGGGTATGGCCCAGACCGCCAATAGTCGTCATGCCGCCGGTGATCGCACCCCGCAAAATCGGCGAGCCGCGGCCGGTCAGGCTGCCGTCATCGGACAAGGCCTCGGCGAACGCCATCGAAATTCCGGCACCTAACGAGGCCGCGATGCCGACAATGAACGCCTCATGCGGCTTATGGGTCGCGAACGCCGCCGCGAATACCGGCGCCAGCGTCGAGACCGAGCCATCCATCAACCCGGCCAGGCCCGGCTGCACATAGCGCAGCACGAAATTCCGCTCGGCGGATTTATCCTCGGTCTGGCGTACCGGTTCGGGTACGTTTTCCTCGGTCAGTTTATCCGCGATATGCTCATGGGTCTGCTCCGCCTCCGCAAGGTCGCCGAGCAGCTTGCGGATCGTCACGTCCGACGTCCGGCTCGCCGCCAGGCGATAGAAATTCGCCGTCTCGGATTCCATGCTTTCCGCCAGCTTGCGCACATCCTTGATGCTGGGCGTGGGCATTTGCCAGACGGTCTTGCGGTGCAGAAATCCCTTGACGTCCTGGCGCCGGATCAATGGAATATGATCGCCGAATTTTTCCTGGAACAGATCGATCAGCCGGCGCCGATGATCGCTCTCCTCGGCCGCCATCTCGAAAAACACCTTGGCCGAAGCCGGGAAATCCGCGTGCAGACCCTCCGCGATATCGGCGTAGATCCGACCATCCTCTTCCTCCGCCCCGATCGCCAGGGCCAGGATTTCACGTTCCGACAGTTCCGAAAAATTGCGCATAGCCGCAAAATGGCGCGCTGGTTTCGATTGGTCAAGGATTTGGTTTTACTTGATATTTATTCGCAACTGCAGTTGCGAACGGCTCGCAGACGCCGCATCATTCAGGCAACGCCACGCGTCTGCAATCATGCCGCGCAACCGTTCGCACTGCCGCAACCACCCTTGCACCCCACGCCAAACCCTGCATGATCCGGGTATGAGCGCATCCGCAACCTCGCTTCGCCCGGGTTTCGATCCGACCCTGTGCACCTGCGGCTCAGGCCTGCGGGCGCTGCGCTGCTGTAAGCTCCAAGCCACGGCCCTGCCCGACCCGGTCAATCACGCCGCGTTCGACACCTTGATCGAGCAGGCCCGCACCGCCCGCACCGCCAACCGCAATCGCGAGGCCGAGCGCCACGTCCTGCAAATCCTCGATCTCGCGCCGCATCACCGCGAAGCACTGCGCCTCCTGTTCGAACTGCGCCGTGCCGAGGGCCGCATCGCCGCCGCCGAGGCGCTGATCGCGCGCATCGCCTCGATCCCGCCGGATGTCGCGGCCGCGCATGTCCAGCACGCGCAGATCTTGATCAACCAGAGCCGCCACGCCGAAGCCGAAATCCCGGCCCGCCGCGCCGTCGCCCTGCTGCCGCGCGACACCACCATCCACCACATGCTCGGTATCATCTTCACCGAAACCAACCGCCTGACCGCCGGCGAACGCCATTATCGCCTCGCGCTGAGCTACGTCGAACAGCACGATCCCGCCCTGCTCGGCAATCTCGCCTGGAACCTCCGCCAGCAAGGGCGGCTCGATGAAGCGGCCGCGACCTACGATGCCACGCTCGCGATCAAGCGCGACAATCCCCGCGGTCTCGCCGGCTACGCCCAGGTCGAAGCCGGCCGCTTTCGGCTTGATCAGGCCGAAGCCCTGCTCGCCGAAGCCACCACGCTGGCCCCGGCCGATCGCATGATCGCGGTGCTGAGCGCCCTGGTCCGCCTGCACCGTGACGATCCGGATGCAGCACTCGCCAAAATCGAAGCCACCGCCGCCGCCATCGCACCGCAATCCCTGGTCGCCACCGAATTCGCCGCCAAGGGCATGGCGCTCGAACGGCTCGGCCGGTTCGACGAGGCCTGGAACGCCTATCAATCGGGCCGCGCCTTTCAGCGCGAGCGCGCCAACCGCCGGTTCGACCCGGCCCCGATCGCGGCCCGGCTCGCGACCGTCCGATCGACCTTTCTGGCCGATCGCCTGTCCGGCCTGCCCCGCCCCGGCCAGATCCCCGGCGGTGCAACGCCGATCTTTCTGCTCGGCACGCCGCGCTCGGGCACGGGTCTGCTCGAACAATTGCTCAGCCAATGCCCCGGCATCGATCCGGCCGACACGCGCGCGCCACTGCCCGACCTCGCGCATCTGCTGCCCGCGCTGGTCAGCGGCCTCGGCGGCAGCGCGGAATCCTTCCCGGATGCCCTGATCGCCACCACCGCCGGCGACCAGCGCGACATCCTGCCGATGCTCGCCAACCGCTACCTCGCCATACTCCGCGCCTCCGGCGTCAGCACTGCCGAAAGCCGCTTCGTCACCGATCGTCACCCGGATCTGCCCTGGCTGCTCGGTTTCGCCGCCACGCTGTTTCCGACCGCGCCGGTCATCCACGTGCTCCGCCATCCGCTCGACATCGCTCTGTCGGGCTTCGCGCAGGACAAGCTCTACGAGGGCAACGCCGGCGTCACGCTGGCGGGCATGGCCACGCTGTTCGATGCCCAGATGAACGCGATCGCCCAGGTGCGCGGCCAGACCACCCTGCGCTACCTGCCGATCCGCTACGAAGACCTCGTGCGCGACCCTGCCGGCACGCTGCGCCTGGTGCTCGACTTCATCGGCATCACGGCCGACGTGCACGCCCTGCTGGACACGCCACCACGCGTGATACCCCGCGCACCAGGCCATCGGCTCGTGCAACTGCCGCCGCACCGGCGCAGCCTGTATCGGCATCGCAGCTTCGGCGCGGTGTTCGACGAAGCCCTGCCGATCCTCACGCCATGGATCGAACGCCTCGGCTACGCCCAACCGCAGGAGACCACACCATGAGCGGCGCCGCCGGCGTCAAGGTAACGCTTGGCGAGGTTCTGAACGAAATCAGTGCCTATGAGCGCGACGGCAAGCTCGAAGATGCCGAAGCCCTCGCCGAACGCGTGCTGCGCGCGGCACCCGAACACCCGCACGTGCTGCATCTGTCAGGCATCGTCGCCTACCGGCGCGGCAAGGTGCCGCTCGCGATCGAGCGGATGGAAAAATCGCTCGAACTCTCGCCCACCGTCGCGGTCTATCCACGCAACATGTGCGAAATCTATCGCGGCGCCGGCAGACTCGACGATGCGCTGCGCATGGCGCTCCGCGCCGTCGAGCTCGCACCCGAGGACAAAAGTGCGCATTTCAACCACGCCCTGATCCGCTACGAACGCCGTGAACTCGACGACGCCCTCGCCGCCGCCGATCGCGCAATCGAACTCGATCCCGATTTCCCCGAAGCCCATTTCGAGCGCGCCGAAGTCCTGCTGCTCGGCGGCCGCCTCACCGAAGGCTGGGACAGCTACGAGTGGCGCTTCAAACTCAAACAGGCCGAGGGCATGCTGCCCAAGACCGACAAACCGCAATGGGACGGCGGCACCCTGCCCGACGGCAAACTCCTCATCGTCGCCGATCAGGGCTTCGGCGATTGCATCCAGTTCGGCCGCTACATCCCCTGGGCCGCCGAACGCGCGCCCAAACCCGTGCTCGCCTGCAGCGGCGATCTGGTGCCGATCATGCGCCAGATCCCCGGCCTCGGCCGCATCGTCACCCGCTGGGAAACTACCGGCGACTTCGATGCCTATATCCCCCTCTCCGGCCTGCCGCGCCTCGCCGGCACCACGGTCGACAACATCCCGACCCCCATCCCCTACCTGCACCCCGACCCCGCCAAAATCACCGCCTGGAAACAACGGCTCGATGCGCTGACCCCGGCCGGCAAAAAACGCATCGGCCTGGTCTGGGCCGGCAGACCGACCCACAAGAACGACCGCAAACGCACGGTCAAACTCGAACAATTCGCCCCGCTGTTCGCCCGCCCCGACCTCGCAATCGTCACCGTCCAGAAAGGCGACCAGATCGCCCAGGTCGGCAACTATTTCGGCGCCGCCCCGCTGATCAACCTCGGCCCCAGCATCAACGATTTCACCGACACGCTCGCCATCCTGCAAAGCCTCGATCACCTCGTCACCATCGATACCTCGGTCGCACACCTCGCCGGTGCCTCCGGCGTGCCCACCGCGATCATCCTGCCCTACGCCCCCGATTGGCGCTGGCTGCTCAACCGCGACGATTCGCCCTGGTATCCCTCGCTGCGCCTGTACCGCCAGCAACGCCCCTACGACTGGTACGGCGTGATCGAACGCATCACGGCCGCGTTGTGAGGGCTCGTTGGATGGGGTGGGGTGGTGGGACGAAGAAGGCCAAGGGGCTTTGCCCCCTGGACCCCCACCAAAGGCGGAGCCTTTGGAATCCATTCGTTTTAGGCGAGGGAAGGGCGTCGCAGGAATTGCCATGTCCAATCCCGTGCCCGCCCTCCCCTCGCCTAAAACGAGCGGGTTCTAAGAGCTGCGCCCTTAGCGGGGTCCAGGGGCGGAGCCCCTGGCCTTCCTTCTGCCCATCACCCCGCCTCACCCAACGCATCCTCACAGCGTCGATCGCGCTGGGTTTGTTCCTGCCATATCCGGCCGTCGCGGCGGGGTTGACGGTGTATTCGCGGCTCGATTTTGCGCCGGCGGTGGGGGTGGCGTTCAGCCGGAAGACCGGGATTGCGGTGCGGGTGCGGCGTCCGCCGGCGCATGGGTTGTTCGCGCGGATCAGGGCGGAGGGCGATCATCCGCGGTGGTCGGTGGCGTGGTTTTACGGGGCGAGTGCTGCGGTCATGCTCGATCGTCGCGGTTTGCTGGCGCATGGGCTTGCCGCACCGTCCGGGTTGACGGCGATGGGGGCGGCGTCGGTGCCTGCCGATGGGTCTTATGTCGCGACCGGGTTGGGCCTGGGTGGAGTCTTGGTGATGCCGAAGGCGGCGCCGTTCGCCCCGCCTGCGACCTGGGCGGATCTGACGGCGCCGGCCTATCGCGGGCTGATCGGCATGAATGATCCGGCGACGTCCGACCAGGGCGTTTCACCGGTTATGGCGATGGTGCAGGCGGCGGGTGGCTGGCCGGCGGCGCAGGGGTATTTTCTAAGCTTGAAGCAGGCCGGGCTGCATATTTACGGCGATACAGCGACGACTTTGGCGGCCCTGCGCAGCGGTGCCATCCAGATCGCGATCATGCGGTCCTCGGCCGCGTTGCGTGCGAGCACGATCGATCCATCCTTGCGCGTGGTGGTGCCGAAACCGGCAGCGGTGTTGGCAAGTGTGATCGTGATGGCGGGGCATTTGCCCGCGTCGGAGCGTGCGGCCGCGGAGCGGTTCATCGCCTATGTCAATTCGCCGGCCGCGCTGCGTATCGAAATGCGCCAGGGTGGCGATGATGGCGCATTCTGGCCGGTGGTGAGCGATGTAGCGCCCGCGTCAGCAATGCCGAGTGCCGCATCGCTGACGCCGGTCATGGTCGATCCGGCGCAGTCGGCGCGCGATCGATCGGCGATCATCGCGTGGTTTTCCAAAACCATTGTCGGTGCGAGCACGTGAGGCAGCGGCGATGACGTCCGATCTACCGGTGATCCTCGCAAGTTTTTTCACCGCCGGGGTCGAGTGGGTCGAGGCGTTCACCATCGTGCTGGCGGTTGCGCTGGCGATCGGGTGGCCGCGCGCGATCGCTGCGGGTGGTGCGGCCTTGGCGATTCTGGGGCTGCTCACGCTGTTCGGCGCGCATGCGGTCAGCGCGATCGGCAATTTGCGGATCATCCAGTTCGTGATCGGTGTGTTCCTGACGTTGTTCGGCATGCGCTGGCTTGCCAAGGCGATCGCGCGCGCCGCCGGATTGCGGCGCCTGCGCGATGAGGATGCGGCGTTCGCAGCACTGTCCGGCAGTCAGGCTCTGGCCGAAACCCAGGGAGCGATGCTGGTGGCGTTTCAGGGCGTGCTGATGGAGGGGCTGGAGGTCTGGCTGATCGTGGTCGCCCTCGGGGTCCAGACCGGGCAGACCGAAGTTGCGGCGGTATCGGCCGTGGCGGCGCTGGTCGCGGTGATGGGCGCGGGCATGATGCTGCGTGCGCCGCTCTCGCGCGTGCCGGAAAACACCATCAAATACCTGGTCGGCTGCGCCGTCCTCGGTTTCGGCACGTTCTGGATGCTGGCCTCGCTCGGCTATGTCTGGCCGATCGGCGATTATGCGTTACCGGCGTTGATGGCGTTTTACGCGCTCGGTGGCCTGGTGCTGATCCGCACCTTGCAAAGGCTGGAGCGATGAAAAAACTGTTCCGATCGTTGATCGGCGACGCCCCGACCCTGGCCTGGGTTGCCGGCAGCGTCCTGTTCGCCAATCGCGTGATCGCCAGCGGCGAAGCATCCTATGCCGGGGTGCTGGTGCCGCTGGCGTTGTTGATCGGCGTCGGGTTTCTCGCGCGACGGTGACGTCACTGCTGTGCGACCCAAGCGCATCCCCTCGCCCGATTGCCGGACCGCCCCCCTTGCATGACCTCTGCCCGCAAGCGATAAAGGGTTAACCAATAGTGCCCCCCTAAGCACGAACCGAGGAACCATGAGCCAGCCAGTCGTTGATCTCGACATGACCAATGGAATCGCCGTCATCGCGATCGATAGCCCGCCGGTGAACGCGCTGGGCCACGCGGTGCGATCAGCACTGCTCGAAGCGCTGACCAAGGCCGAGGCCGATCGGGCCACGAAAATCATTATTCTCGCGTGCAAGGGCCGCACGTTTTCCGCCGGCGCGGATATTACCGAATTCGGCAAGCCGCCGCGCGATCCCGGCCTGCACGAGGTGATCGAGCGGTTCGATCAATGCACGAAACCGACCATCGCTGCCCTGTTCGGCACCACGTTGGGCGGCGGGCTCGAACTCGCGATGGGCTGCCATTACCGGGTGGCAACCGACACCGCGCGGATGGGCCTGCCAGAGGTCAAACTCGGCCTGCTGCCCGGTGCCGGCGGCACCCAGCGCCTGCCACGCCTGATCGGGCCGGAAAAAGCCGTCGCCGCGATCGTTTCCGGCAAAATGATCGGCGCCAAATCCGCTTTGGCCGATGGGCTGATCGATGCGATCGTGACCGATCCGGTGCAGGGTGCGATCGATTTTGCCCATACGATCGATCCGGAAGCGACGGTGCGGGTACGCGACCGCGCGGATAAGATCGCGCCGGCCCAGGCCGATCCCGCTGGCTTCGAGCAAGCCGCCGCCGAGGCGACCCGACGCCTGCGCGGCGTCGAAGCGCCGGCCGCCTGCGTGAATTCGGTACGCAACGCCTTCACCCTGCCGTTCGAGCAGGGGTTGGCCGCCGAACGCGACATGTTCATGCACCTGGTGATGGGCGACCAATCCCGCGCCCAACGCCATATTTTCTTTGCCGAACGCGAGGCGCAAAAAATCCCGGGCATGGAACCGGGGCTGAAACCGGCCCCGGTGAAGTCGGCCGCCGTCATCGGCGCCGGCACCATGGGTGGCGGCATCGCGATGAATTTCGCCAATGCCGGCATTCCGGTCACGCTGGTCGAAACCGACGACGCGGCCCTGCAACGCGGGCTCGACCGGGTGCGTGACACCTACGATATTTCCGTCAAGCGCGGCGCCCTGCCCGCAGGTGCGACAGCGCAGCGCATGGCCCTGTTCGCCGGCACCACCGACTGGTCGCGCATCGCCGAGGCCGACATGGTGATCGAGGCGGTATTCGAGGAAATGGACCTCAAGAAACAGATTTTCGGCCGGCTCGATGCCGTGGCGAAATCCGGTGCGGTGATCGCGACCAACACCTCCACGCTCGATGTCGATGCGATCGCGCATTCGACCAAACGACCTTCCGATGTGCTGGGCATGCATTTCTTTTCGCCCGCCAATGTCATGAAACTGCTGGAAATCGTGCGCGGCGAGGCAAGTTCGCACCAATCGATCGCCACCGCCATCGCGGTCGGCAAGGCGATGGGCAAAGTGCCGGTCGTGGTCGGCAATTGCGATGGCTTCGTCGGCAACCGCATGCTGGCGCGCCGCACCACCGAATGCGAGCGCCTGCTGCTCGAAGGCGCGTTGCCGCAACAGGTCGATGCCGTGGTTTTGAACTTCGGCTTTCCGATGGGTCCGTTCGCGATGGGTGATCTGGCGGGGCTCGACGTCGGCTGGCGGATTCGCAAACATCGCGGCGTCACCGCACCGATTTCCGATGTGCTCTGCGAACAGGGCCGCTTCGGCCAGAAGACCGGCCGCGGCTACTACATCTATGAAAACGGCAGCCGAACACCGACGCCCGACCCCGAAGTCGCCGCATTGATCGAGGCAACGGCAGCACGCCTCGGCATCACCAGGCGCGCGATCAGCGACCAGGAAATCCTGGAGCGCATGACCTACCCGATGATCAACGAAGCCGCCCGCATTCTCGAGGAAGGCATCGCGATCCGCCCTTCGGACATCGATGTGGTCTGGGTCTACGGCTATGGCTGGCCGGTCTGGCGCGGCGGCCCGTGCTTCCATGCCGATCTGGTCGGCCTGCCGACCATCGTCGAACGCCTCGCGCATTACGCAAATACCACCGGTGATGTTGGGTTGCAGCCGTCTGACCTGCTCACGCAACTCGCCGCCGAGGGCAAGGGTTTTGCCGATTTCGGCAAAGGCGCGAAAGCGGCCGCCGCGTGAGCGAGCGGCCGTTCCCCTGGGAGCGGAACTACCCGGCCGGCCTGCCGTGGGACATCGCGGTGCCGCGCGAAACCATCCCCGCAATGCTGGGCAGCACGATTGCGCGATACGGCGCGGACATTGCGCTGGAATACCGCGACGCGCGGATCAGTTTCACTGATCTCGGCGGTGCCATCAGCGATGTTGCCAAGGGCGTGATCACCCTCGGTCTGCGCCGGGGCGACCGTGTCGCTTTGTATTTGCCCAACACGCCCGCCCATCCGTTCGGGTTCTTCGGGGCGCTGAGCGCGGGGCTGGTGGTGGTGCATCTCTCGCCGCTCGATGCCGAACGCGAACTGATCCACAAGCTGCATGATTCCGGCGCGCGGGTTCTGGTCTGCACCAATCTCGGCGCCATGCTCGCGATGGCTCTGAAACTGCTCGATGCCGGGCATATCGATCGGCTGATCGTGGCCGACGATGCGCAATACGGCCCGATCGCCGGCATGGCGCACCCGCCGATTCCGCAGCACGATGCACGGATCATCACGATCGATGCTCTGCGCGCCATCGGGCGCAACAGCGAGGCCAATCTGCCGCTGACCGATCCCGATGATCTCGCCCTGCTGCAATACACCGGCGGCACCACCGGCCTGCCGAAAGGGGCGATGCACACCCACGCCACCTTGCGGGCATCGGTTGCGATCTACGCCGCGTTTTTCGACGGCCAGGGACGGTTTCCGCCCGGCGAGCGGTTCCGCGCCATCTGCGTGCTGCCGCTGTTTCACATCTACGCCCTCGTGGTGCTGTTGCTACTGCAACTCTCGCGCGGCAGCACGCTGATGCTGCGCCTGAAATTCGATGCCGAAACCACGCTGCGCGACATCGAAATCAACCGGGCGAGCTATTTTCCCGGCGTGCCGACCATGTGGATCGCGCTCGCCAATATCGCCGATCTGGACAAGCGCGATCTGTCCTCGCTCAAACTGGTCGGCTCCGGCGGCGCACCCCTGCCGGTCGAGATCGGGCTGCGGTTCGAGCGCCTCACCGGCATGCGGCTGGGCGGCGGCTGGGGCATGACCGAAACCGCCTCGGCGGGAACCGGCAATCTGCTCGATGGTATTTTCAAGCACGGCTCCGCCGGCATGCCGTTGCCGGGCATAAAACTCGATGTCGTCGCCCTCGATGATCCGACGCGCGTGCTGCCCTATGGCGAGACCGGCGAAATCCGCATCAAATCGCCCAATCTGTTCAAGGGCTATTGGCAAAATCCCCAGGAAAACGCGAAAACCTTCGTCGATGGTCATTTTCTGACCGGCGATATCGGCCTGATCGATCAGGACGGCATGGTGTTTCTGGTCGACCGCAAAAAGGACATGATCCTTTCGGGCGGCTTCAACGTCTATCCCACCCAGATCGAGCAGGCGATCTACGAGCATCCCGGCGTTGCCGAGGTGATCGTGGTCGGCATTCCCGACGATTACCGCGGCCAGTCGGCCAAGGCGTTCATCACCCTGAAACCGGCAGCACTTGCCTTCGATATCGGTGAACTGCGCGAATTCCTCACCGACAAACTCGGTCGCCACGAAATGCCGGTCGCCCTCGAAATCCGCGATGCGTTGCCGAAAACATCGGTCGGCAAATTCTCCCGCAAGGAACTCGCCGCCGAGGCCCTGGTCCATCATCAACAACAATCCGTCAGTCAGGAACGCTAAATGGTCGATGCCGTCATTGTCTCCACCGCCCGCACCCCGATCGGCAAGGCGTTTCGCGGCGCCTTCAACATCACCACCGGCCCAGCACTCGGCGCCCACGCGCTGCGCCACGCGATGGAGCGCGCAAAGCTCGACCCGCGCGAAATCGAAGACGTCGTCATGGGCTGCGCAACTCCTGAAGGCACCACCGGCGGCAACGTCGCCCGCCTCGCCGCGGTGCGTGCCGGCGTCTCGACCGATGCCGCCGCCATGACGGTCAACCGTTTCTGCTCATCCGGATTGCAAGCCATCGCGCTGGCCGCGCATGAAATCATGGTCGAAGGCGCGCCGATCGCGCTGGCTGGCGGGCTCGAATGCATCAGCATGACCACCAACCCGGTCAACAACGGCCGCAACCTCGATCCCTGGCTGCTCGAACACAAGCCGCAGGTCTATATGCCGATGATCGAAACCGCCGACATCGTAGCAGCGCGTTACAACATCAGCCGCGCCGCACAGGACGATTACGCGCTCGAAAGCCAGCGCCGCACCGCTGCCGGCCAGCAGGCCGGCCGGTTCGATGCCGAGATCGTGCCGATCACCACGACCAAGGCGGTCGAGAACAAGGAAACCAAGGCGATCTCGCATGAAGAGGTCACCTTGCGCCAGGACGAGGGCAACCGCCCCGACACCACGCTGGAAGGTCTGGCGAAACTCAAGCCGGTACGCGGCGAGGATCAATTCATCACCGCCGGCAATGCCAGCCAGCTCTCGGATGGCGCATCGGCCTGCGTGATGATGTCCGATACCGAAGCCGCCTCGCGCGGCCTGACGCCGCTGGGCATTTTCCGTGGCTTCGTGGTCGCCGGCTGCGAACCCGACGAAATGGGCATCGGCCCGGTATTCGCCGTGCCGCGCTTGTTGAAGCGCCACGGCTTGACCGTCGATGACATCGATCTGTGGGAACTCAACGAAGCCTTCGCCAGCCAGGTGATCTACTGCCGCGACCGGCTCGGCATCGACCCCGCCAAACTCAACGTCGACGGCGGCTCGATCTCGATCGGTCATCCCTATGGCATGAGCGGTGCGCGCATGACCGGCCACGCCTTGATCGAAGGCAAGCGGCGCGGTTCCAAATTCGCCGTCGTCACCATGTGCATCGGTGGCGGCCAGGGGGCTGCGGGCCTGTTCGAAATCAACTGATGACCGGCACGAACCAGACCATCAGCAATTCGGCTGCAGTGCAGCTCAAAAAAGTTGCCAATGCAGCCTTTTTGGCAAACCCGAGCAACTGCTCTGGCGCTGTTCACGACGTAATCAAAAAACTGGTTGATGCGCAATTCGCTTATCGACAAGCAAATCAGCTCATTCTGTACCTCGCAAATCCGGCCCATGGTTGGAAGCAAGTCGGATTGAAGAAAGCTTCGGAGTTAGCTGATCAAGGTAAAGTAGTTGTTGGCGGTATGGCGGAGCCGAGTGGGCATGGTCATGTCATCATCGTATTACCAGGGCGATGGAAGCCGGCGGGTGGTTACATGGCAGACGGTCGCCTCATGCCATTCGTCGGACTATTCCCACCCGCAATGTCAACTGCATTGGCACCACCAGGGCATAAGCCGTGGCCGGGAGCCGTTAGCGATAGCGATAAAACGGTCTATGATCCATGGTTCAATGCTCGAAAATTCCCTCTCGTTCGATTTTGGACCTACGACCGATGATGTGGAAATATCCACCGCTGGTGGCCGCATTTGCTCTCGCCTTCAATATAGGGCCAGCGAATGCAACTGGGGTAATATTCAAAGATTGCCATTCCGCCCCCCCGGCCATCGCCAAAACAATACAACATCTGATCGGGCCAGATTGGACGATCTATCGACCATTCATGAAGTCCTGTCCTGTCATCTCCCCGACCGGCCAAACACCGCTGCTCATAACCGCTCTCTCACTGCCCGCAGCCAATGCTGCCGGCAAATTATTCGTATCGAACGGCAAAGTCTGGAACTCCCAAACGGCGCACCAAACCTATGACCAAATTCCACTACCCATCATCTCCGATCGCCGCGGTCGCGTGCTAGGCCGTCTGCCCGCCGACCTGCTGCCGATGCCGCCGCAGCAAACGACCGTGACGTTCGATCACTGGCGACACGGCTGGCCATGGCGCATTATCATGCGCGAGATCGATCCCACCGTGTCCCCGCCATTATCACCATGCGGTGCCAAGGCGCTCATCTGGGACTCGAAACGATATAAATTTATCGATGATGCTAGCTTTTGCATCAACTCTTCCAAAGTAGCACCGGCAGCGAACGAGGATAAAAACCATGGAACTTAGTTTTTCACCCGAAGAACTTGCCTTCCGCGACGAAATCCGCGCCTTCATCCGCGACAATCTGCCGCGCGACGTGCAGCAGCGCATGATCGAAGGCCGCGAAATCGGCAAGCAGGACATCGTCAACTGGCAGGCCAAGCTCAACGCCAAAGGGTGGGCGACGCCGCATTGGCCAAAGGCATGGGGCGGCCAGGATTGGAGCCCGGTTCAGGAGTTCATCCTGATCGACGAACTGCAATCCGCCCCCGCACCGCAGCCGCTCGCCTTCAACGTCTCGATGGTCGGGCCGGTCATCGCCACCTTCGGCAATGACGAGCAAAAGAAAAAATTCCTTCCAGGCACGGCAAGTCTTGACATCTGGTGGTGCCAGGGCTTCTCCGAACCCGGCGCCGGCTCCGACCTCGCCGGGCTCAAAACCACCGCGCGGCGTGAGGGTGATCACTACATCATCAACGGCCAGAAAACCTGGACCACGCTCGCTCAATACGCCGACTGGATTTTCGTGCTCGCCCGCACCGACACCCAGGCCGCCAAGAAGCAGCAAGGCATCTCCTTCATCCTGGTTGACATGAAAACGCCCGGCATCACCGTGCGCCCAATCCAGTTGATCGACGGCGGGCACGAGGTGAACGAGGTTTGGTTCGACGAGGTGAAAGTCCCGCTCGAAAACCTGGTCGGCGAGGAAAACAAAGGCTGGGATTATGCCAAATTCCTGCTCGGCAACGAACGCACCAGCATCGCCCGCGTCGGCGTCTCCAAACAGCGCCTGCGCCGGGTGCGCGAACTCGCGGCCAAGGAGCGCGCCGGCGCCGGCAGCCTGATGGACGCGCCATGGTTCCGCGAAAAAATCGCCAATGTCGAAATCGACCTGAAGGCGCTCGAGATCACCCAGTTGCGCGTGCTCGCCGAGGCCCGCAAATCCGGCAAGCACGGCGCGCCGGACCCAAAATCATCCGTGCTGAAAATCAAGGGTTCGGAAATTCAACAGGCCACGACTGAGCTTCTGATGGACGTCGTCGGCCCGCTCGCCATGCCCTACCAACGCTCGACCGATGCCGAAGATGAAGGCAACAACACCCCGATCGGGCCGGACGACGCAGCCTATGCGGCACCGACCTATTTCAACTGGCGCAAGATTTCGATTTATGGCGGGTCTAATGAGATTCAGCGGAATATTATTGCTAAGGCGATATTGGGGTTTTAAGTAAAAAGGGTTCTTTTTTGCAAAAAAGAACCAAAAAACTCTCTCTAGTTTGTTTGGGTGGCGCACGAACTGCGCCACCGACTGAGGCCCAGAGTCAAAAAGTTTTTTGCTTCTTTTTTCCAAAAAAGAAGTCTTTTCTTCGCTCCTAAGGAACCGCCGCCATGGACTTCGACTTCACCGACGAGCAACGCCTCCTCCGCGACAGCGTCAGCAAACTCTTCGCCAACCGCTACGCCGATTTCGAAAAGCGCAAGGCCTACGCTAAACAACCCGAAGGGTTCGACCGCGCGGTGTGGGCCGAATACGCCGAGGCCGGCTTGCTCGCCCTGCCGTTCGATGAAGCGCATGGCGGCTTCGGTGGCGGTCCGGTCGAAACCATGATCATCATGGAGGAAATCGGCAAAGCCGCCGCGCTGGAGCCCTATATGCCGAATGCGGTGTTCGCCGGCGCCATCCTGCGGCACGGCGCGAGCGATGCGGTGAAGGACGCGATCATCCCGCATCTCATCGCGGGGGAAGCGATGATCGCGGTTGCCCATACCGAACGCCATTCGCGCTACGACCTCAACGACGTCACCACCACCGCACGGCGCGACGGTGATGATTTCGTGATCGAGGGCGATAAAACCGTGGTGATCGGCGGCGATTCGGCCGATCACCTGATCGTCAGCGCGCGCATCTCAGGCGGCACGCGCGACCGCGACGGCATCGGCCTGTTCCTGATCGATGCGAAATCGGCGGGTGTCTCGCGCCGTGGCTACGCCATGCAGGACGCGCTGCACGGGGCGGAAATCTCGCTCGCCAATGTGCGCGTCCCCGCATCGCACCAGGTCGGCGATCTCGCCGTGCTCGAACGCGCGGCCGATGAAGCGATCGCCGCCATCTGCGCCGAAGCGGTCGGCGCGATGGACGCGCTGATCACCATGACGGTCGATTACATGAAAACCCGCAAACAGTTCGGCGTCGCGATTTCCGCCTTCCAGGCGCTGCAACACCGCGCGGTCGATATGTATGTCGCCCTCGAACAGGCGCGCAGCATGGCGATTTTCGCTGCAATGTCCGCCGCCGACAGCGATGCGAAAACCCGTGGCGAGGCCATGGCAATGGCGAAGTCCGCGGTCGGCAAGGCGGCCAAATTCGTCGGCCAGCAATCGGTTCAGCTGCACGGCGGCATCGGCGTTACCATGGAATACAAGGCCGGTCATCTATTCAAGCGCCTGACCATGATCGAGATGCAGTTCGGCGACGCCGACTACCATTTGCGGCGGCTGGCGGCCTAACCCTCCAGCCCGAGCGCCCGCAGCCGTGCCGATTCCTCATCCCAACCGGGCCGGTCCTTGACGTTGAGGAACAGATGCACCCGCCGCTCGAGCAGCCGCTCGAGCTGGCTGCGGGCCTTGCTACCGATCGATTTGATCTGCGCCCCGCCCTCACCCAGCATGATCTTCTTGTGGGCAACCCGCGCGACATAAACCGTCACCTCGATCCGCGCCGAGCCATCCGCCAAATCCTTGAAACTCTCGGTCTCGACCGAGGCGCCGTACGGAATTTCCTCGCGCAGCTGCATGAAAATCTGTTCGCGCACCAACTCGGCCGCCAGCATCCGGTCGGTCTGGTCGGTCATTTCATCCTCGGGGTACAGATGCGGCCCTTCCGGCATCGCATCACCCATCGCATCGAGCAACCGGTCGATCCCGTCGCGCTTGAGCGCGCTGACCATGAACACCTCGGCGAAACTGCCGGCCTTCGCCAGGGTGTCCGCCAGCGGCAGCAATTTCTCGCGCGGCAGCAGATCGATCTTGTTCAGGATCAGCCAGCGCCTCCGCCCGGTGCGTGCCAGCGCCTCGAGCGGCTCGGCCAGATCATCGGGCTTGGCACGAAACGCATCGACCAACATGCACGCCAGATCGGCGCCGGCGACCGAATCCCACGCCGCCGCCACCATCGCCCGATCGAGCCGGCGCTTGGGCGCAAACAGGCCGGGCGTGTCGATCAGCACGATTTGCGACTGCCCGCGCATCACGATGCCCGATACCCGAAACCGCGTGGTCTGGGCTTTCGGCGTCACGATCGACACTTTCGCCCCCACCGCCTGATTGAGCATCGTCGATTTACCGGCGTTGGGCCGGCCGAGCAGCGCGACATAGCCGCAGCGAGTGGTCATGATGTCAGCCGATCCAATAAAATGCGCGCAGCGATCTGTTCGGCCTCGCGCTTGGTGCCGCCCTCACCATCGGCAGACGTCGGCCCGATGGTCACCCGGATGTGAAACTTCGGCGCATGCGCCGGACCGGATCGACCGATCATATCATAAACCGGCAACACCGGACCACGCGCCAGGGCGAATTCCTGCAACGCGGTTTTCGGGTCCTTCGGCGGTGCGCCATCCTGCGCGTCGATCCGCGCCGCAAACGCCCGGCGAATAAAGCCGCGCGCCGGCTCCAACCCGCCATCGCTATAAAGCGCGCCGATCAGCGCTTCGAGCGCATCGGCCAGCACGGTGGACCTGTTGCGCACACCGCGCCGCGATTCCCCCGGCGATACCGCCAGCAGTTCGGCCAGCCCGATCGCCTCGGCAATCGAAGCCAGCGAAGGCCGCGAGACCAGATGCGCCAGCCGCGGCCCCAGCCCGCCTTCCCGCTCGTTCGGATAACGCTCGATCAGCCACTCCGCCACCAGCAGCCCGAGCACCCGATCACCGATGAATTCCAGCCGCTCGTTGGAGGCCATGCCACCTTGCCCCACCGCCGAACGATGCGTCAGAGCCTCGGCCAGCAGATGCTTGCGGGTGAATTCATGGCCGAGCAGCGCCTCGGCCTTCGTACTCATTTGATGACCGTGAACAGCCGGTCCCACCGCACATCCACCGGCCAGTACCAGAACTCCCACCACGGATGATCGAGCCGGATCGAGAACCAGATGATACGCGCCCGCCCCACGAAATTATCGAGCGGAATATAGCCGACCGCATCAAGAAACCGCGAATCCTCGCTGAAATCACGATTGTCGCCCATCATGAACAAATGATCCGGCGGCACATGATAGACCTGCGTATTATTGGCAAACCCCTGATCGGTCGCCTTGGCGATCAAATGGGTAACCCCGTCCGGCAATGTCTCGTGATAGAGCTTCACCGTGATCGGCACGCCCTGACCATCGTCGATCGGGGTTTCCACGTACGTGCCCGCCGGCGTGCGCGGCACCTGCTTGCCGTTCAGAATCAACTGCCCGTCCGTCACCTGCACCGTGCTGCCCGGCTCGCCAATGACGCGCTTGATGTAATCGATGCTGGGATCGCTCGGCAGCGCAAACACCGCAATCTGCCCCTGCTTGGGCAGCGAGCCGAATATCCGCCCCTTGAAATCGGGCTCGCCAAACGGAAACGACCAGCGCGAATAGCCGTAGTTATACTTGGTCACCAGCACGAAATCGCCCGGCAACAGCGTCGGCGTCAGACTGCCGGAGGGGATGAAGAACGGTTCGAACAGAAAGGAGCGGATCACCACCGCGATCACGACGACATAGATCAGCGTGACGATCCATTCCTTGACCACGCTGCCGGTAGTTTGAGCCTGTTGCGCCATGTTCGATCAGTTCCTGTTCAACCGCCGCTTCAACCGTGCGGGGGCGGGGAAGTCAAGGAAGCGGCCCGCCGTCCCTCAATTGTAGGACAGTGCCACCCCAACCGCCTGGACCATGACATGACGCGCCACACCGCATCGCCGCTCAGCACCATCGCCCTCGTCGCCCTCACGCTGCCCGCCTTCACGCTGCCCCCCTTCACACTGCCTGCCGGAGCCGCCGTGGTGCATCACCACGGCAAACCAGCACAGCACAAGGCCAAGGCCGCCGCAGTGCCTGCCGTTCCGGCCGGGCCGCCACCCACCGCCCCGCTCGCCGTCCCCGGCATGGCAGCACCGCCCGTGCTCGCCGATCAGGCGGCCTATGTGCTGATGGATGCCAAAACCGGCGCCATCCTCGCCGAAAAAGCCTCCGGCATCGAATGGCCGCCCGCCAGCCTGACCAAGCTGATGACCGCCTATGTCACCTACCAGGCGATCGCCCACGGCACGCTCAAAATGGACCAGACCGTGCCGGTCAGCGATACCGCCTGGCACACCGGTGGCTCGCGCATGTTCATCTCGCCGGGCATGACCGTCACGGTCGATCAACTGCTGCACGGCCTGATCATCGATTCCGGTAACGACGCGGCGGTCGCCCTCGCCCAGGCGGTCGCCGGCAACCGTGCCGCCTTCGTCGGGCTGATGAACCACCAGGCCAAGCTGCTTCACCTCACCGGCACCCACTACGTCAACGTCGATGGCCTGCCCGACCCCGCGCTCCGCACCACCGCCATGGATGTCGCAACCCTGTCGCGCGCCATCGTCACGCAATTCCCGCAATATCTGAAAATCTCGGTGAAAAAGCACTTCACCTTCAACAAGATCACCCAGCCGAGTTGGAACCCGGTGCTGTTTCACGATGCCACGGTCGATGGTCTGAAAACCGGCCGCACCAACGAAGCCGGCCACTGCATCGACGCCACGGCCGTGCGCAACGGCACCAGGCTGATCGCCGTCGTGCTCGGCGGCCCCAACTGGACCGCCAGCACCCACGATATCGAGGCCCTGCTCGACTACGGCTACCAATTCTATACCGATGCCACGATCGCCAAAGCCGGCACCACAATCGGCACCATGCCGGCGCCCGGCTACCAGACCACCACAGTGCCCGTCGCCGCCGCGCATGACGTGGTCATGACCATCCCGACCCAGGCGGCAAAATCACTGAAAACCACGGTGACCTACGACGCCCCACCCGCAGCCGGCGTCAAACCCGGCACAATCGTGGGCACAATCACCATCAGCGCCGACGGCAAAACCCTCGCCACCGTACCCGCCGTGGCAACCACCGCCGACCAACCAGCCGGCTTTATGACCCGCATGATGCGCAGCATCAAAGGCGCACTCTGACCACCCGCGCCGGAGTGAACCGCTGGTGGGTTGGGTGCCTGCAGCAAGCAAGGCCAGGGGCTCTGCCCCTTGGCCCCCGTTAAAGGCGGAGCCTTTAAAATCCATTAGTTTTAGGCAAGGGGAGGGCGACCCAGGCCAGATCAACTGAAAGTCCGAGGCAGCGCCCTCCCCTTGCCTAAAACTAGCGGGTTCTAAGGGATCGAGGCGACCGTGGCCGAAGGCCGCGTAAGCGCCGAGATGCCCTTAGTGGGGGTCGAGGCGGCGAACCGCCCGGCCTTGCTTGCTTCAAGCACCCCGCCCCCAAACGGTTCACTCCGGCGCGGGTGGTGCGATTTCGGCTTTGCGCATGGTTTGGGCCCATAGTTTGATGCGCAGGGTGGCTTCCGGGTTGAGGGCGCGGCGCGGCAGCACGAGGACGGCACGCAGACCCGGGCGGTTGTCATCCAGCCTGAGGACGCCGCCGTGCAGATGTGCGATGGCGGCGACCAGCGCGAGGCCGAGGCCGGTGCCGGGGGTCGAGCGGGCTTGTTCCCCGCGGTAGAACCGTTCGGTCGCGCGCGGGCGGTCGGCTTCGGGGATGCCCGGTCCTTGGTCGGCGATGTGAATTTCGATCTGCTGGGCGTCCATGCGCGCCGAAATCGAGACGTGATGATCCGGTGGGGAGAATTTGATCGCATTTTCGAGCAGGTTGGCGATCGCCTGCTGGATCATGTCGCGATCGCCGACCATCGGCAGGTCCGGCGGCCAGGCGGTATCGATCGTGATGTGGCGCTCTTCGGCCACCGCGTCGAAAAACTCGGCCAGGTCTTCGAGCACCGGGGTGAGGTTGATGTTGGCGAAGGCGGAGCGGCGGGCGCCGGCCTCGATTTCGGCGATGCGCAGCAACGCCTGGAACACTTTGACCACACCATCGAGCTCGCTGGTCGCGCGATCGACCGCGCCGCGCAGTTCATCCTCGGTTCGGGCGTGGGAAGCGGCGTCTTCCAGCCGGGCGCGGGCGCGGGTGATCGGCGTGCGCAGATCATGCGCGATCGAGTTGGAGACTTCGCGCACGCCATCCATCAGGCGGGTGATGCGGTCGAGCATGTCGTTGATGGTTTCGGCCAGCTCGTCGAATTCGTCACCGTGGCCGGAGCGGCGCACGCGCTGCGTCAGGTCGCCGCGGGCGATCGCGCGGGACGTGGCGGAAATATCGGCGAGCGAGCGTTTGAACAGGCCGCGGATCACCAGCGCGCCGAGCGCACCCAGCAGCAGCATGGCGGCGAGCGCCCAGATCAGCCCATCGCGCAGCACCCGGCGCAGTTGCGAGCGCGTGCTGACATCGCGCCCGACCAGCAATTGAAAGCCGCCGGGCAGTTCGTAATAGCGCATCAGCGCGTGCGAGCGTTTACCGGCGCGCTCCACCGGCACCTGATACCACGCGTTGGGGGTGGCAATGCCGGTCGGCCAGCGGCTCATGTTGCCGGCGACGCGATTACCGAGCGGATCGACCAGAAGATAGATCGCGTTTTCGTTGATATCCTCGTTGATCCGGCTGTCGAGCGTCAGCACCAGCGCGGGCAGGCCGCCGGTCTTGAAATGCGCCGCGAGCCCGCGCGCATCGCCGCGGATGGCTTCATGGGTCTGCCGGTCGAGCAGGCCGATCGTGGAATAGCGCAGCGAGGCGGCGAGCAGCACGGTCGAAACACCGAACACCAGCGCATACAGCACCGCGAACCGCACACCCGCCGAGCGCAGCAGCCGCCGGCGTTTCGGCGGTCTGGCGCCGGCGGGTTTCGCTTCGGTGGCGATAGGCGTGAAGGCGCTCACACGGCGGGCCTCAGGGCTCCTCGACCCGCAGCATGTACCCAGCATTGCGGACGGTATGGAGCAGCGGGGCGTCGAACGGCTTGTCGATCTTCTGGCGCAGGCGCGAGATATGCACGTCGATCACATTGGTCTGCGGGTCGAAATGGTAATCCCACACGCCTTCGAGCAGCATGGTGCGGGTGACCACCTGGCCGGCATGGCGCATCAGATATTCCAGCAGCCGGAATTCGCGCGGCTGCAGATCGACCTTCTGTCCCGCGCGCTTCACGCCGCGCGACAGCAGGTCCATTTCCAGATCACCGACGTTGAGCCGCGTGGTCGGCCCCTCGCCCTTGCCGCGGCGCGACATCGCCTCGACCCGCGCGAGCAATTCGGCGAAGGCGAAAGGCTTGGTCAGATAGTCATCGCCGCCGGCCTTCAGCCCCTTGACCCGGTCATCGACCTGACCGAGTGCCGAGAGAAACATCACCGGTGTTGCGTTGTCCTGCGCGCGCAGCGTTTCCAGCAGGCGCAACCCATCGATGCCGCCGGGCAGCATCCGATCGAGAATGATCGCGTCGAAATTCTCCGATGCCGCCATGAACAGCCCGTCGCGCCCGTTATCGGCGTGTTCGACGGTGTGACCAGCCTCGCGCAGACCCTTGACCACGAACCCGGCCACGTCCTTGTCGTCTTCCACAATAAGTATACGCATCAGTCACTCCCCAATTCCGCCGGCCTTCGGCCGACCGTTACTGAAAGGTCGAACAGTCGACCGTCCCGATCCATCCGCAAATGTTCCACCGTTCCCGGCGGCACCGAGGCGATGGCGCGGATCAGCGCGCTCGCATCGTTGACCGGCAGATGGTTAATCGCGATCACAATGTCACCGGGCTGTAATCCGGCCGCACCGGCCGGCCCCGACGAATCCACCCGGGTCAGCCGCACGCCGGGCTGACCGGTCGGCAGATCGCTGACCGACACACCCAGCCAGCCGCGCGGGATGCTGCCGTGGGCGATCAGCGCATCGACGATGCGGCGCGCCATGTTCGACGGAATGGCGAACCCGATGCCGACCGACCCGCCGGAAGGCGAGACGATGGCGGTGTTCACGCCGATCACATGCCCCGTCATGTCGAACGAGGGGCCGCCCGAATTGCCCGGGTTGATCGGCGCATCGAGTTGCAGGAAATGATCGAACGGACCATCGCCGATCTGGCGGCCGCGCGCCGAGATGATGCCCGCGGTGAACGATGTACCGAGGTCGAACGGGTTGCCGGCCGCGAGAATCCAGTCCCCGACCTGCATATGCGCCGAATTGCCCCAGGCGATGCGCGGCAGGGCTCGGCCCGCCTCGACCTTGATGATTGCCAGATCGGTCAGCTGATCCGCCCCGATCACCCGCGCCCGCAGGCGCTGGCCATCATCGAGCGTGACGATGATGCGCTGCGCATCGCCCACCACGTGGTTATTCGTGACGATGATGCCCGAGGCGGAGACGATGAAACCCGAACCCGCAGCCCTGCTGACCGCGGTGGCCCCGGCGTAGTCCTGCCGTTGCGGCCGCGTCTGCGACAGGACGGGCGGTGCGGGTCTTGCCTGTCCGTTGAACTGGGTGACAGCGACGCCGACCACGGTGGGCGCGACCTGGCGCACCAGCGGCGCGAAGCTCGAGGGCATTGCCGCCACGCCATGCGGCCGCAGCGCCCAGGGCGCGACGGCAAGACCTGCGATAATCGCGCGGCGGTGAGCCGGCATACACGAATCCTATGGTTGGGCCGGTTCAAGACATGACAGTGAGCATCACCCCACGCAAGATTCCACCAGCGGGCGTTTCGTGAGCGTTACGGCGACGTTACGAGCTTGGCATGTTCGCGTCACGCCCCGGTTCGATCAGGCGCGCGCGGCGATCCAGCGGCGGGCGGAGGCCAGCGATTGGTTGATCACCTGATCCATGTCCAGATACTGATACGTGCCGCACCGGCCGATAAATGCCATTTCCGATGAGCTTTCATCGGCGATTGCCTTGTATTTGTTGTATATCGCCTGAAACCGGTTGTCGGCGGTCTTGACCGGGTAGTAGCGCTCGCGGTTGTTGTCGCGGTAATCGCACGGCTCCTCGGCGGTAATCGTGCGCCGGCCGGTTTCCTGCACAATATGGTGGGGCAGGCAGTCCCAGCGCGTCTCGCGGGTCAGCGCGCCCGAGTCGGTGTAATTGGTCACGCTCCAATCCTGCGCCGGTGCGTCGGTGATCGTGCGGGTATGGAAGCGGATCGAGCGGTATGGCAACTCGCCTGCGCTGAAATCGAAATAGGCATCGATCGGCATGGCGTTGAAACAGTAGGACTGATCGGCCCGCGTCGCGGTCGAACGCGGTCTCGAGTGCGACGGTGATCAGGGCGAGATCGAACAACCGCTGAAACACCGCCTTATAGCTGTCGCGCGGCATCATCTGGATCTGGTCGTCCACGAAATACGTATCGGCCCGGTCACGGCCGATGTGGGCATACAGATATTCCGCGGCGCTTGCCGGTTCGGCGATCGGCAGCGGCGCCATGATGCCGGATGGCGGCAGAACCTGCACCTTGTGCGTGTAATCGACGAACGTGCCGGACTGGCGCAACCAATCGGCGATCGGCTTGTTTTTGGTGTGGAACGGATGCGGGCCATAGGCATGCACGGCACTGAAAACCCGGCCCCCGCGGTCAGAACCGGGTTGGTGGTCGTCGCACTGGCCCTCTTGGCCTCGGGCGCAGTTTCTACGGCAAATTCCACACCCTGTAGGCAAGAGTTGGGAGTCATTCCGAAGCATGACGAGGATTTGCGGATGAATGCAATCTGGCGTTGAAGAGCGGCGCAGGCGTTTATCCGACGGCGTGTTTCATGGCAATATCTTACAAAATCATAAAGATTTGGAATTAACTGTGCCACCTCCCCCTTTTGTTTCTGCCTGAAACTTGCCACAATCAAGATACGATGGCTGTTCACGGTTCCTGTGCTGCGTTTGGCGATGATGCAATTCTGCTGCTCGGTTCGCCGGGATCTGGCAAATCGGATCTGTTGTTGCAGCTGATCGATCGTGGATTTTCGCTGGTCGGCGACGATCAACTCGTGATCGAAAACGGGCGGGTACGCGCCGCTGTACCGCTAAGCGGCCTGTTCGAGGTGCGTGGTGTCGGTATTTTCCTCGTGCCCTTCCGGGTGAGCGCGCATCTGCGCCTGATCGTCACCCTCGGGGTCGAGGCAAACAGACTTCCCGCGCCGGCGATCGACCCCGCCTTCGGCGTTGGCACAATCACGATCAATCCGCGCGCCGCGAGTGCCGCCGTGAAAATCGCCTGGGCGCTCGATGCGATCTGCGGCCGAAAAACCCAGTATTGCGGTGCATTCGCGGCATGAGTGCGCCTAATCCCAGGCTGGTCGTGGTCAGCGGCCTCTCCGGCGCGGGCAAGAATTCGGTGCTCCGAGCACTCGAAGACCTTGGCTACGAAGCAGTCGATAATCCGCCGTTGCGCCTGGTCGAAACGCTGATCGGGGCTGCAAAACCCCTCGCCGTCGGGCTCGATGCGCGCAATCGGGATTTCTCGGCCGGCGATATCATCGAAACCCTGGCCCGCCTGCGGCAATCGCACATCGTGCAACCCGAGCTGATCTTCGCGATCGCCTCGGACGAGGTGCTGCAACGCCGCTTCACCGAGACCAGGCGGCGGCATCCGCTGGCACTGCAAGGCACGGTGAGCGAGGGAATCGCGACCGAACAAGCACTGACCCGCCCGCTGCGCGACGCGGCGGATTGGGTGGTCGATACGTCCGACCTGCCGCTGGCGGCGCTGCGCCAGATGATCGAGAGGCGGTTCGGCACCGATAACCCGGGCCTCGCGATCACGCTGGTCTCCTTCGCCTTCCCCGCCGGCATCCCGCGCGAGGCCGATATCGTCCTCGATGCGCGTTTCCTGCGCAACCCCCATTACATACCCGACCTGCGTCCGCAGACCGGGCTCGACCAACCGGTTCGTGCCTATATTGAAACCGACCCCGACTATGCCGAGTTCATCGAACGCGTCGCTGGTCTCGTTACCTTCCTGCTGCCGCGCTTTGTGCGCGAAGGCAAAAAATACGCAATGATTGCGATCGGCTGCACCGGCGGACGGCACCGTTCGGTAGCCTCGATCGAGGCATTGGGTGGCATCCTGCGGTCGCAGAACTGGGTGGTCCAGATGGACCACACCGCCATCCGGTCCGAGATCGGCGGACGTGACTTGGATTCCAACCTGACTGCGCCCAGCGCTGACCATCCCGCCGAACCGGCGGCATCGGTTCAGCGTACAGCGTCAAACCTGCCCTCGGCGCCCGGAAGATCGGGCGAAGTTCGGAGATATTTTATGAGCGGAGCGTCGAAATGATCGGCCTCGTTTTGGTCAGCCACGGCAACCTCGGCGTCGCGCTGCGCGATGCGATGGAGCATGTGGTGGGGCCGCAGCGCAATGTCGCAACCGTTTCGGTCGAAGCGGATGCCGATATCGAAACCCAGCGAATCGAAATCGCCGCCAAGGTGGCCGAAGTCGACACCGGCGACGGCGTGGTGGTCCTGACCGACATGTTCGGCGGCACGCCGTGCAATCTGTCGATGTCGATGCTCGATCGCTCCCATGTCGAGGTGATCGCGGGGGTCAACCTGCCGATGCTGGTCAAACTCGCTAAAATCCGCGGCACCCATACTCTGACCGATGCGGTCCATATCGCCGAGGCGGCGGGGCGCAAATACATCGCCTGCGGTTCGGAAGTGGTGCACACGATCTCGCCGCGCCGCGCCTGCGGCTGAGCCTCATCATGTCCGAAGACGGCGGCCCTTCGTCCACACGCCTGGTGCAGACCGCGACCATCCGCAATACGCGCGGCCTGCACGCGCGGGCGGCGGCCAAGCTGGTGACGCTCGCCGAAAAATTCAGCGCCTCGGTCGAGATTTCGCGCGATGGCCAGTCGGTCTCGGCGCAATCGATCATGGGGCTGATGATGCTGGGGGCCGGCCAGGGCTCGGTGATTGAAATCGCCGCCGATGGCTGGGATGCCAAGGAAGCCTTGGCCGCCGTGGCCGGGCTGATCGACGCGGGGTTTTACGAGACCGGCTGATCGCGCGCGTCTGCCCATCAAACCGGCGATTGCATCTTTATTTGGCAATCGTCTCGCGCGTCTGTAGTGTTACACAATGAACGCCATCGAGTCGCCATGAAGCCGGCCGGCCCGCGCGGCCGCCGCCAGACGCGGTTGGCCGGCACACCGATCGTGCCGGGCATCGGCATCGGCGCGGTCACCTTCGCCGATGAGCCGGCGCTCGCGATCACGCGCCAGAAAATCGCCGCCACCGACATCGCCGCCGAACTACACCAGTTCGAAGCGGCGGCAGCGCAGTCGCGCAAGCAGCTCAACCGGTTGAACGAACGCCTCGCCGGGCTGCCGGACGCGGCACAGGCCGAAATCGCGCCGCTGCTCGACGCGCATATCCATATGCTCGGCAATTCGCGGCTGATGCGCGCGATTCGCACCGCGATTGCCGAACGCCTAGTCTCGGCGGCGACCGCGGTGATCGACATCACCGAGGATCAGGCCCAGGCGGTGCGCAATGGGCCGCGCCATGGCGACGATGGCGCCGCCGCGCGTCAGGCCGATGAGATCAGCGACATCGGCCGGCGCCTGTTGCGCAATCTGACCCGCCTGCCGTTCCGCAGCTTCGCCGATCTGCCGCAGGGCAGCGTGCTGGTGGTCGAACGGCTGCGCCCGGCCGATGCCGCGCTGATCAACCCGGCGCAGTTCGCCGGCATCGCGACTGAAGAAGGTTCGGCCGAGGATCATACCGCCGTCATGCTGCGCGCGATCGGCGTGCCCGCCGTGCTGGGCATCGCCGGTCTGCTCGCCGCCGTGCGCCAGGATGCCATGGTCGTGCTCGATGGCGAGGCCGGTACGCTAATCGTCAACCCGAGTCCGGTCAGCCTCGATGAGGCGGCGCGCTTGCGCGCGGTGTTTGCCCGTGGCCAGCGCAGCCTTGGACGGCTGCGGCGGCTCGCCTCGGAAACGCTCGATCATGTGCCGATCGAGCTGCAGGCCAATCTGGAACTGCCGTTCGAGCTGCCGATGGTCGCGCAATCGGGTGCCACCGGCATCGGGCTGATGCGCAGCGAGTTCCTGTTCATGAACCAGGACATCCTGCCCGATGAAGACCGCCAGTTCGCCACCTATCGCGAGGCGGTGCTGGCGATGGACGGCGACCCGGTGACGATCCGCCTGCTCGACTGGGGCGGCGACAAGCAATCGGATGGGCCGGGCGCCGAGCTGATCCCCAACACCCACGAGACCAACCCGGCGCTTGGGCTGCGCGGCGTGCGGCTGCTGCTGCAACACAAGACGCTACTGGAAACCCAGCTGGCGGCATTGCTGCGCGCCGCCGCGTTCGGCCCGGTGCGGATCATGATCCCGATGGTCTGCTGCCTGACCGAGCTGATCGCGGTGCGCCAGGCGATGCGGCTGGTGTGGCGCCGGCTGGAGGCAGCACAGATCCGGCTGCCGGCCGAACCGCCGCCGCTGGGGGTGATGATCGAAACACCGGCGGCGGCACTGAACGCGGCCACGCTGGCGCGCGAAGCGGCGTTTTTCGCGATCGGCACCAATGATCTGACGATGTACACGCTCGCCGTCGATCGTGCGGTGGCCGGCACGGTCGCACTGTATGATCCGCTCGATCCCGCCGTGCTGAAGCTAATCGGCATGACGATCGCGGCGGCGCGGCAGGCCGATATTCCGGTCTCGCTGTGCGGCGAACTGGCCAGCCGCACCGGCGCGGTGCCGCTGCTGATCGGCCTCGGGCTGCGGCAGTTTTCGATGCACGGCGGTGCCGTGCTCCGGATCAAGCGGGCGGTCCGCGCAACCGACAGCCGTACCTGCGCCGATCTGGCCGCGGCCGCGCTGGCCGCAACCGGCGCGGCCGCGGTGCACGCGCTGATCGACGGCGCGGCGGCTTAACCGGCCAGCGCGTCGATCAAGCGGCGCAGCACCGCGCGGAACCGCGCCGCGACCGGCGCATGTTCATCATGCCGCCCGCCCGACACCACCAATCGCCCGCCGGCATAGACCCGATCGATCAGCCGCGTGCCTCCGACGAACACGAAGTGATCGAGCCAGCGGGCCGGCGGCAGCGCCGCCAGGTCGGTGCCGGCGTGGTCGAGCACCACGATATCGGCGCGGTTGCCGACCGCGAGCGCGCCGATCGGCTGGCCCATCGCCTGTGCGCCGCCCTGCCAGGCGCCGCGCAGCAGAACCTCACCGGCCGAACCATGCGGGCTGAGCACCACCCGGCGCTGGTCGCGCAGGCGCTGCGAGGTATCGAGCTGGCGCAGTTCCTCGGCGGCATCGATCCGGATCAGTGAATCACTGCCGATGCCGAACCGCCCGCCCGCTTGCAAAAACGCAGGGCCGGCGAAAATCCCATCGCCCAGATCGGCCTCGGTCAGCGGGCACAGCCCGGCGACCGCGCCGCTGGCGGCGAGCCGCGCGGTCTCGGACGCGGTCAGATGCGTCGCATGGATCAGGCACCAGCGCTGGTCGACCCCGGCATGATCGAGCAGCCAGGCGACCGGCGGCGCACCGAGGGAGGCGAGGCAATCATCCACCTCGATCATCTGTTCGGCGGCGTGGATGTGCACCGGGCCGGTCGGAAATAGCCCACCGATCGCGGCGACATCCGCGGGCCTTGCCGCGCGCAGTGAATGCGGCGCGACGCCGAGCACGGCGTCCGGCATCGCGGCGCGCAGTAAGTCAGCGGTTTCGTCGTGCAGGCGCAGAAACGCATCGCGATCGTTGATGAAGCGGCGCTGGCCCGGCTCGGCCGCGCGGCCGATGCCGCCGGCGCTGTACAGGCAAGGCAGCATGGTCAGGCCGATACCGCTCGCCTGGGCGGCGGCGATCACCCGCCCCGCCAGCTCGGCGCGCGCGGCGTAGGGTGTGCCGGTGGGGTCGTGATGGACGTAGTGGAACTCACCGACCGTGGTGAAACCGGCCTGCAACATCTCGACATAGGCCATCGTGTTGACCGCCTCGATCTCATCGGGGTCGAGCGTGTTGACCACCTGATACATCACGTGCCGCCACGACCAGAAATCCTCGCCCGGCCGGTTGCCGCGTTCGGCGAGCCCGGCCATCGCGCGCTGAAACCCGTGGCTGTGCAGATTGGCGAGGCCCGGCATCGCGATACCGGGCACGATGTCGCAACCGCCCTGCCCTGCCCCGGCGGTGATGCCGGTGATGATGCCGGCATGATCGATCGTCAGGACGACATCCCGCTGCCAGCCATCCGCCAGCCAGGCCCAGGCGAACCACAAACTCCGCGCCATCGTTTTGCTCCACAATCAGGCTTGAACCGAAATCAGAACCGGTTGTATATACAACTCGTTCGACCTTGTCAGGAGCAAAGTTTTGCACTGCGACCGCCTCTGGACCCACGTCCATATCGCGACCTGCCCGACCGACGCAGAGGGGCTGGGCATCATTCACGACGGCGCGATCGCGGCGAAGGACGGGCGGATCGTCTGGTGCGGGACGCGCGCGGCGATGGGCGATATCACCGCGGCGGAAACCATCGATTGCGGCGGGCGCTGGATGACGCCGGGGTTGATCGACTGCCATACCCATCTGATCTTCGCGGGTGACCGCTCCGATGAATTCACCCGCCGCCTCGCGGGCGAATCCTATGCCGATATTGCGCGCGCGGGTGGCGGCATTGTCGCCAGCATGCGCGCGACCCGTGCGGCCGACCCGGCGGCGCTGTATGACGCGGCATCGCACCGCCTTGCGGCCTGGGAGGCGGAGGGTGTCACCACGATCGAGATCAAATCCGGCTATGGTCTCGATGTCGACACCGAACTCGCCGTGCTGCGCACCGCGCGCGCGCTGGGTGCCGCCGGGCGGATGCGGGTGGCGGCGACCTATCTCGGCGCGCACGCCATGCCGCCGGATCGGGCGCGGGCGGAGTATCTCGATCTGGTGTGCGATCACATGATCCCGCTGATCGCGCTTGAGGATTTGGCCGATGCGGTCGACGGATTCTGCGAAACCATCGCCTTCACGCCCGCGGAGATCGAGCGGGTGTTCACCGCCGCCAAGGCCCATGGGTTGGCGGTGAAACTGCACGCCGATCAACTCACCGAAGGCGGTGGCGCGGCGCTGGCGGCGCGCTACGGCGCGATTTCGGCGGATCATCTGGAATACGCCTCGGAATCGGGGATCGCGGCGATGGCGGCGCGCGGCATCGTCGCGGTGGTGCTGCCGGGCGCGTATTACGTGCTGCGCGAACCCACGGCGCCGCCGGTTGCCGCGATGCGCCGCGCAGGATGCGCGATCGCGGTGGGGACCGATTGCAACCCGGGCACGTCGCCGATCATGTCGCTGCGCCTGTCCGCCCATATGGCCTGCGTGCTGTTCGGCCTGACCTTCGATGAGGCGTGGCGCGGCATCACCATCAACGCGGCCAGGGCGCTGGGGATGGCCAGCGAGACCGGTTCGATCGTTGAAGGCAAATCCTGCGATCTTGCGATCTGGTCGGTCGACTCCCTGGCGGAGGTGCTGGCCTGGATCGGCCCGGCGCCGCTGTACCGGCGCATTCTGAAAGGCAATGATCGATGATGGTTCTGACGCCGGGCGCGATGCGCTATGCGGATTGGCGCGCGCTGTATGATGGGGCGGATTTCACGCTCGATCCCGCGTGCCGCGCGGGTGTCGCTGCGAGTGCCGCGGTGGTCGCGGCCATCGTCGATAAGGATGATGCGGTGTATGGCATCAACACCGGCTTTGGCTTGCTCGCCTCGACGCGGATCGACCGCGCCGATCTCGCGACCTTGCAGCGCAATCTGGTGCTCTCGCATGCCGCCGGCGTGGGCGATCCGTTGCCGGCGAAACTGGTGCGGCTGATCCTGATTTTGAAAATCGCGAGCCTGGCGCAAGGGGCTTCGGGCATCAGACCCGAGACGCTCGATGCGCTGATGGCGCTGGTGGCGCATGACATCATGCCGATCATTCCAGCACAGGGGTCGGTCGGCGCATCGGGCGATCTTGCACCGCTCGCGCATCTCGCCTGTGGATTGTTAGGGATCGGTGATGCGCTGGTGGCGGGTGTGCGCAAGCCGGCGGCCCAGGCGCTCAGCGAGGCCGGGCTGGCGCCGGTCACGCTCGGACCCAAGGAAGGTCTCGCGCTGCTCAACGGCACGCAGGTCTCGACCGCGATCGCCCTGGTCGCCTTGTTCGAGGCGGATGATCTGTGCCGCGCGGCGCTGATCACCGGTGCGCTGAGCACCGATGCGGCGCGCGGTTCGGATGCGCCGTTCGATGAGCGGATTCATAAGTTACGTGGCCACGCCGGGCAGATTGCGGTGGCGCGCGCCCTGCGCAGCCTGATGGCGGCGAGCCCCATCCGGGACTCGCACCGCACCGGCGATCCGCGCGTGCAGGACCCGTATTGCCTGCGCTGCCAGCCGCAGGTGATGGGGGCGGTGTTCGACCTGCTCGTGCAGGTGCGGCGGACCTTGAGCATCGAGGCCAATGGCGTTTCGGACAATCCACTGGTGTTCGCGGGTACGAACGAGGTGATTTCGGGCGGCAATTTCCACGCCGAACCGGTGGCGTTCGCGGCCGATTTGTTAGCGCTCGCGATCGCCGAGGCGGGCTCGATCGCGGAGCGGCGGATCGCGATGCTGGTCGATCCCGCGCATTCGGGCCTGCCGGCGTTTCTGACCCGCAAGCCCGGGTTGAATTCGGGCTATATGATCGCGCATGTCACGGCGGCGGCGCTGGTTTCGGAAAATCGGATGCTGGCCCATCCTGCCAGCGTCGATTCGATTCCGACCTCGGCCAATCAGGAGGATCATGTCTCGATGGCGACGCACGGTGCGCTGCGCAGCCTGCGGATGGCGGGCAATCTGGCCTCGGTGCTCGGCATCGAATATCTGGTCGCCTGTCAGGCACTCGATTGCCTGGCACCGTTGCGGACGAACGAAATGCTGGGACGCGCGCATGGCTTGCTGCGCGCGGCGGTGCCCGAACTCGGCGATGATCGGTTGCTGGCACCTGACATCGCCGCGGCGCGCGCGCTGGTGGTGAGCAATGAACTCGCCCGCAGTGTCGCTTGTGACGAACTGCCCGTTCTGGAGCGCGATTTCGCATGAGCGATCCTGCATTTCTGGCGATCCGCCCCGGCAATTCACGCCTGATTCTCAGCATTCCCCATGCCGGCATCGAGCTTCCGGCGGCACTGGCGGATCGCTACGTCTCGCGCTGGCAGGCGCAGGCGGATGCCGATTGGTGGTTGCCGCAGCTTTACGATTTTGCCGAAGATCTCGATATCACCATCATCCGTACGGCAATCTCGCGCAGCGTGATCGATGTCAATCGCGATCCGAGCGGTGTGTCGCTCTATCCCGGCATGGCGACCACCGGCCTGTGCCCGACCGAGGATTTCGATGGGCGGCCGCTATACCATCCGGGCACGTCACCCGGCGATGATGAGATCGCCGAACGGTTGGCCGGCTATTTCGCACCGTATCATGCGGCCTTGCGTGACGCGATCGCGCGGGTGCGCGCCCTGCACGACAATATCGTGGTATTCGATGCCCATTCGATCCGGTCGGTGATCCCGCGCCTGTTCGAAGGCGTGTTGCCGGTGTGCAATCTGGGCACGAACGACGGCGCCTCGGCATCGCCCGCTCTGTTGGCGGTGCTGGCCGCACGCTGTGGCGCGAGCGGGTTCAGCCACATCACCAACGGGCGGTTCAAGGGCGGCTATATCACGCGCCATTACGGCAATCCGGCCGGTGGTGTTCATGCCGTGCAACTTGAACTCGCGTGCCGTGGTTATATCGACGAGCCGGATGGCGCGATTGCGCCCGATAATTGGCCGACAGCCTATGATGCCGCGCGTGCCGCGCCGATGCGCGCGCTGTTGCGCGAGCTGTTCGACGCCTGCCTTCATCACGATTTATCATCCTAACGGAGTGCGACCATGCAGACCCGCCTTGATAACGCACGTGTCATTCGCGCGCCGCACGGCACCACGCTGAGCGCGAAATCCTGGCTGACCGAGGCGCCGCTGCGCATGCTGATGAATAATCTGGACCCCGATGTTGCGGAGCGGCCGGAGGAGTTGATCGTCTACGGCGGCATCGGCCGTGCCGCGCGCGACTGGGAGAGCTATGACCGGATTCTGGCGTCGCTGCGCAACCTGGAATCCAACCAGACGCTGCTGGTGCAATCGGGCAAACCTGTTGGCGTGTTCACCACCCATGCCGATGCACCGCGCGTGCTGATCGCCAATTCCAACCTGGTGCCGCAATGGGCGAATTGGGAGCATTTCAACGAGCTCGATCGCAAGGGGTTGATGATGTACGGCCAGATGACGGCCGGATCATGGATCTATATCGGCTCGCAGGGCATCGTGCAGGGCACGTATGAAACATTCGTCGAAGCCGGGCGGCAGCATTACAGCGGCGATCTGACCGGGCGGTGGATACTAACAGGCGGGCTCGGCGGCATGGGCGGCGCGCAGCCCTTGGCGGCGACCATGGCGGGCGCTTCGATGCTGGCGGTGGAATGCTCGGCCTCGCGCATCGATATGCGGTTGCGCACCCGCTACCTCGATGCGCAGGCCCGCACGCTCGATGAGGCGATGGCGATGCTCGATCATGCACGCGCGAGCGGCAAGCCCATCTCGATCGGGCTGCTCGGCAATGCCGCCGAGATTTTCCCTGAAATTCTCGCGCGCGGCATTCGCCCGGACATGGTGACCGACCAGACCTCCGCGCATGATCCGATTAACGGTTATCTGCCCGCCGGCTGGAGCCTTGCAGAGTGGGAGGATCGGCGCGTCAGCGATCCCGCCGGCGTGACGGCGGCGGCAAAACGCTCGATGGCGGATCAGGTGCGCGCGATGCTCGGCTTCTGGCGCCTGGGGATTCCGGTGCTCGACTACGGCAACAACATCCGCGCGATGGCGAAAGATGTCGGTGTGGCCGATGCGTTCGACTTTCCGGGTTTCGTGCCGGCCTATATCCGCCCGCTGTTCTGCCGCGGCATCGGCCCGTTCCGCTGGGCGGCGCTGTCGGGCAATCCTGAGGATATCTACCGCACCGATGCCAAGGTGAAGGAGCTGATCCCCGATAATCCGCATCTGCATCACTGGCTCGATCTGGCGCGCGAGCGCATCGCGTTCCAGGGCCTGCCTGCCAGAATCTGCTGGGTGGGGCTGGGGGATCGGCATCGGCTGGGTCTGGCGTTCAACGAGATGGTCGCCTCCGGCGAGCTTTCAGCACCGGTGGTGATCGGGCGGGATCATCTGGATTCCGGCTCGGTCGCGAGCCCCAACCGCGAGACCGAGGCGATGCGCGATGGATCGGATGCAGTCTCGGACTGGCCTTTGTTGAACGCGCTGCTCAACTGCGCCTCCGGTGCCACCTGGGTTTCGCTGCATCATGGCGGCGGCGTCGGCATGGGGTATTCGCAGCACGCCGGCATGGTGATCGTGGCGGATGGCACCGAGGCGGCGGCCCAGCGGATCGCGCGCGTGTTATGGAACGACCCGGCCACCGGCGTGATGCGACATGCCGATGCCGGCTACGACAGCGCGATCGATTGCGCGCGCAGCCACGGGCTCGATCTGCCGTTTCTCACCCGCTAGGCAGCGTGCTCGACTGGCTGCCGAGGCTGTAGCGCGAGCCTGGATGGATGAATTCGCTCTGCGTCGCCGGAATGCCGTTGCTCCAGGTCCGGCGCAGCAGCACGAGGCAGGCGGGGTCATCGCCCGGGCCGAGTTCGAGCAGGCGGCGGATCGGCGCGGACGGGGTCATCGCGTAGGCGGTGTGCTCGACTTCGGTGGCGGGGCCTAGGCTTAACAGGTATCGCGCCGTGGTCTGCGCGGTGAAATCGGCTTCGAGATACCCCGGTGCGAAGCGCGGCGAAACGAAGCGGTCTTCGAGTTGGACCGGCACATCATCCTCGAAATGCAGGACGGTGGAGTGAAAGATTTTCGAGCCCGGGCGCAGCTGAAACCCGAGCGCCTGGGGCGGCAGGGCGCGTACCGCTTCGAGCGCGATCAGCGCCATGTGATGGCGATGGCCGCGCGCGGTGATGTCTTCCGCGATATCGTGGATTCGCAAAAACTCCTGGCGTGGCCTGCGTTCCATCGCGAAGGTGCCGACGCCCTGCACGCGCGAGACGATGCCTTCGGCGGATAATTCGCGCAGCGCGCGATGCACCGTCATGCGCGAGACGCCGAAGGCGGCGGTGAGTTCATGTTCGGAGGGCAGCCTGCCATCGGTGCCCCAGGTGCCGGCGGCGACGCGCGCCGCGATATCGCGCTTCACCCGCAGATAGAGCGGCAGTCGCGGTTCGGCGGCGGGGTCGTCATCATCGGTCATTGCGGTTTGATAGCATTATTCAAAAGATCGTCGAGAACCGGTCGGCGGTGCGCCAGAGTTCTGGACTGTGGATGCTCAGATCGATGCGGTAGTCCTGCGTCTCGCGGCCGGCGCGACTTTCGATCACCCGGTCGAGATGCGCGCGCAGCGGGGCGGATTGGCGCTCGGCCGTGATGTCGCTCAGCCGGTCGGGACTGGCGAACCCATGCAGCATCGCGAGCCAGCGCTCATCGGTGAGGCGCTGGTGGCTCGCCTGATCGGGGTGCGACCAGGGCTGGCTGCGCGAGCGGTGCAGGCGCTGCAAGCCGATGTCGCGATCGACGTAACGCAGATGGAACAAATACAGATCATCGAACACCGTATCGGCTTTCATGCAGTGAAAACCGGGCGACCAGCCGAGCGGGCCGCGGGTGAAATTGGGCTTGCAGAGCGCGCTGTTGAACCAGACGTGCCGGCGCTGTGCGAGGATCGGTTGCGAGGGGTCGAGCGGGGCTTCGCGGTCCGGGATGTGCTGGAGTTCGAGGCCGATCATCGAAATCAGTTCGGATTCGCAACGCGCAGCATAATCGGCGAGCGAGGCGTAGGCGGCCGGGTCGGCGACCACGAATTCATCGAGATCGACATGCAGCACATAGCGATAGCGTGTGAGCAGTTCGGCGCACATTGTCTTGATGACACGCAGATGGTGGTAATCGTCCTGCGGCGAGCGGATCAGCCGGATGACATTGGCGGCACCGAGCGCGCGGGCCGAACCATCATCGGTGCCGTGATCGAGCAGATAGCAATTCGCAAGCCCGACCTGGCGGCCGTAATGGCCGAGCCAGAGCGGCAGATAGGCGGGCTCGTTGTAGAATTTCGTGACGATTGCAAGCGGTTTCACGGCAGCGCGCCCTGGCTGCGCAGCACTTCACCCACCAGTGATTTCGCATCCAGAATGGTATCGAGATCGGCACCGGGCATCGCCTCGCCGGCGAGATCGCGGATGGTGCGGCCGCTGGCGAGCGCCATTTTCGCCAGCGCCGAGGCGCGCTCGTAGCCGATGAACGGCACCAAAGCGGTGACTGTCGCGGTGCTGGCTTCGAGATGCTTCATGCAATTCGCCTCGTTCGCCTGAATGCCATCGACGCAGAGGGTTGCGAACACTTCAACCGAATTGCGGATCAGTTTCATGCTGTTCAGCGTGTTGTGCGCGATCAGCGGTTCGAACGCGTTCAGTTGCAGCTGACCGGCTTCCGCCGCCATGGTGATCGCAAGATCATGCCCGATCACCTGAAAGCAGACGATGCTGATCATTTCAGGAATGACCGGATTGACCTTGCCGGGCATGATCGAGGAGCCGGGTTGCAGGGCGGGCAGGCTGATTTCGCCGAAGCCGCCGCGCGGGCCCGAGGAGAGCAGGCGCAGGTCATGCGCGATCTTCGACAGTTTGGTGGCGATGCGCTTGAGCACGGCGGAAAACATGATGAAGCCGCCCATGTCCCAGCTTGCTTCCAGCAAATTCGACGATTGGGTGAATTCGATGCCGCTGATGCGCGAGAGGGATTCGATCGCGAAGGGGCCGTAGGCGGGATCGGCGTTGATGCGGGTGCCGATGGCGGTGCCGCCGAGGTTGATTTCGGTGAGCAGTTTGGCGACTTCATCGAGCCGCTGGATATCCTCGCGGATCGTGCTGGCGAAGGCGCCGAATTCCTGGCCCAAGGTCATCGGCACGGCATCCTGCATTTCGGTGCGGCCGAGTTTGACGATATTGGCGAATTCGCCTGATTTGCGCTCGAACGATGTCGCCAGCTGATCGAGCCGCTGGCTCAGCGCGTCCTTGCCGAGCAGCACCGCAAGCCGCACCGCGGTCGGGTAGGTGTCGTTGGTCGATTGCGACATGTTCAGATGATCGTTGGGATGCACGCGGTAATCGCCGCGCGCGCCACCGAGCAATTCCGAGGCGCGGTTGGCCAGCACTTCGTTCATGTTCATGTTGGTCGAGGTGCCGGCGCCGCCCTGGATGACATCGACCGGGAATTGATCGTGCAAGCCTCCCTCGATGATTTCGTTCGCGGCGGTGGCGATCGCTTCGGCGATCACGGGGTCGAGCTTGCCGAGCCGTGCGTTGGCGCGCGAGGCGGCGAGCTTGACCATGGCGAGCGCGACGATCAGGTGGCGGTGCTGGCCGATCGTGAGATCCGAGATCGGGAAATTGCGCAGGGCGCGCGCGGTGGACGCGCCCCAATATGCCTCGTCCGGAACTTCGATGGTGCCGAGACTGTCATGATCGTTGCGGTTCATGGCGTTTCCCTTGTGGTGATTGTCGTGGTGCGGTCAATCCGAAGCGTGACGCTGTAATCGCACATAGGTGAACACCTGCGAAACCCCTGAAGGCGTCACATGGGTGTGGATCATGTGGTCGCGCATCGCAAAGGCAGGTGCGAACCGGGCGGCCAGATCATCGGCCCCGTAGCGCTGCACGGCGAGGCCGCTGCATCGCTCAGGGCCTGTGGGGGCGAAGGTCGCGAGGATGAGAAACCCGTGCGGGCGCACCGATTCTGTCGCAAGTCCGATGTAGCGGTCGCGCTCGTGCGGGTCGGTCAGGAAATGGAACACCGCCCGGTCGTGCCAGAGGTCGAAACGCTCGCCGGGAACCCAGCTCGTGATATCGGCGCAGACAAAGTCGATCCGCCCGGCCGCCGTGCCGAACGCGGCTTGCGCGGCATCGAGCGCTGCCTGCGACAGATCGACCACGGTGACCGCGCCGAAGCCGCGTTCGAGCAGCGCCGGGGCGAGGTGCGCGGTGCCACCACCGACATCAACCGCGGAGGCACGCGGCTTGAGGCTGCACGCATCGATCATGGCGAGCGAGGCGGCGGGCGATGCCTCGTACCAGCTCAGACGATCGGGTTGGGTGCGGCGGTAGGCGGCGTCCCAATGGTCGCTGCGGGGTTCAGCCATGTTCGGGTGCTCCCTGATCGCGCGGGCCGGGACGGCCGTGGGCAAGCTCGGTGATGATGCCGTGCAGGGTGCGCAATTCCTGCTCGGTCACTTCGCCGCGCTGGAAGAAATGGCGGATGTTGCGCACCATGCCGGGGCGTTTCGGCGCGTTGCGCAGAAAGCCCGAGGCGTCGCATTCGGCGATCAGGTGGGTGAGGAAGTTTTCGAGTTCGCCTTTGGTCGCGACATGGGTTTTATGGGTGATCATGTCGCGCGCGGGTGTTGCGTCGCGCGCCATCCACCATTCATGCGCCATCACCATCACCGCCTGGGCGAGGTTGAGGGACATGAAATCCGGGTTGAGCGGGTAGCGGATCAGGCTGTCGGCATGGGCGATGTCGTCATTGTCGAGCCCGGCGCGTTCGGGGCCGAACAGCAGGCCCATGCGCAGGCCGCGATTGCCAATCTCGCGCAGTTCGGCGGCGGCACCGCGCGCGGTGAGGAGGGGTTTGACGATGTGGCGCGGCCGCGGGCAGGTCGCGAAGACGCGGTGCAGATCGGCCACCGCATCGGCCACGGTTTCGTGCACGGTGGCGGATTCGAGAATCCGATAGGCACCGGAGGCGGTGCGCATCGCGCGGTCCTGCGGCCAGCCGTCGCGCGGGGCGACCAGGCGCAAATGGAACAGCCCGCCATTGCCCATGGCGCGGGCGACCGAGCCGATGTTTTCGGCAAGCTGCGGGCGGATCAGGATGACGACCGGCGACGGATCGATCGGGCGGAGGTCGGCACCCTCGTCGCGCGCGGTCATGCGCGGCGCCAGGTGGTGCCGCCAGCGCTGTCTTCGAGGATGATGTTGCGTGCGGCGAGTTCGGCGCGGATTTCATCGGCGCGGGCGAAGTTTTTCGCGCGGCGGGCGGCGATGCGCTCGGCGATCAACTGGTCGATCGTCGCGGCGGTTCGATCGGTGTCCGCACCGGCCGGTGCCTGGAACCAGGCGGTGGGGCTGACGTTGAACAGGCCGAGCAGGGCGCCGGTTGCCTGCATTTTCGAGGCGGCCAGCGGATCGCCGCCCAGAGCGGCATCGGCCAGGCCGTGCAGTGCCGCGATTGCGCCCGGCGTGTTCAGGTCATCGGCCAGGCGGTCCAGCACGACGGGGGGGATTTCGGTGGTGGCCGGTGCGTTGGGGTGTTTTTGCAAAGCGCGGTAGAAGCGATCAAGTTCGCGTTTCGCGTCATCGAGCCCGGCCCAGGTGAAATCGAGCGTGCTGCGGTAATGGGTTTTCAGTAGCAGGAACCGCACGGCCTCACCCGGCGCGTGGGCCAGGGCCTGTTCGAGCGTGATGAAATTGCCGAGCGATTTCGACATTTTCTCGCCGTTGACCAGCAACATGCGGTTATGCATCCAGTAATTGGCGAAACCCGAACCGGGGAACGCGCAGGTCGATTGCGCGATTTCGTTTTCGTGGTGCGGAAAGATCAGATCATCGCCGCCGCCGTGGATGTCGAAATTCTCGCCGAGATGCTTCCAGATCATCGCGGAGCATTCGATGTGCCAGCCCGGCCGGCCGCGGCCCCAGGGGCTGTCCCAGCCCGGGAGATCGCCGCTCGATGGTTTCCACAGCACGAAATCACCGGGATCGCGCTTGTAGGCGGCGACATCGACCCGCGCGCCGGCGAGCAATTCCTCGGGGTTGCGGCCGGAGAACGCGCCATAGGCGGGGTCGGAGGCGACGGCGAACAGCACGTGGCCTTCGGCTTCGTAGGCGTGGTTGTTCGCGATCAGGCGGGTGATCAGGGCAATGATATCGTCGATATGGGTGGTGACCAGCGGTTCGATATCGGGCGGTGCGGCGAACAGCGCCGCCATGTCGCGGTGGTACCATGCGGTGGTGCGCGCGGTGAGTGCCGCGATCGACTCGCCGGCTTCATGGGCGCGGGCGTTGATCTTGTCTTCGACGTCCGTGATGTTGCGAACATAAGTGACGCGCGGATACAGGTGGCGCAGCAGGCGCACCAATACATCGAACACCACGACCGGGCGGGCGTTGCCGATATGGGCGTGGTCGTACACGGTCGGGCCGCAGACGTAGAGTTTCACATGGCCGGGATCGATCGGGGTGAAGACCTCGCGATGTCTTGATTTGGTGTTGTGCAGCCTGATTTCGGTCATCTCTCGCATTTCCGCCGCAGGACAGGGGATGTCAACCGGATTGGGGCTGAGATGCGCCATGCGGAACTTGGATGGTGCGTTGACAGGACCGGGGCCGTCCGATATCCGGAACGCGTTCAAATGAGAATAATTCTCAACCTTTGACGCCAGGAGATCGCCTTGTCGCAGACCACCACACGCCCGCAGCAACGCCGCCGGCGCCTGCCGTTTCTGGCGGTGTTCGGGCCGGGGCTGGTGGTGATGCTGGCCGATACCGAGGTCGGCAGCATCATCACGGCATCGCAATCCGGGGTCGCGTGGGGCTATCGGCTGCTGCTGCTGCAATTCATTCTGATGCCGATTTTGTACGTGGTGCAGGAATTGACGGTGCGGCTGGGGATTTTCACCGGCAAGGGCCATGGCGAGTTGATCCGCGATACGTTCGGCAAGGGTTGGGCCTGGCTTTCGGCGGCAGGGCTCGCGGTGGCGACGGTGGGGGCGCTGCTGTCGGAGTTTTCCGGCGTGGCGGGCGTGGGCGAGTTGTACGGCGTGCCGCGCGGTGTGACGCTGACGCTGGCGGTGGTGTTTCTGCTGGTGGTGGCGTTCACCGGATCGTATCGCCGGGTCGAGCGGGTGGCGATTGCGCTGGGGCTGTTCGAATTCGTGTTTTTCGGCATCGCCTTCGTCTCGCACCCGAGCCTGACCGCGATTGCGGATCAGACGTTCCGGCCGGCGCTGGGTAATGCCGGGTATATGTATCTGGTGGCCGCGAATATCGGGGCGGTGATCATGCCGTGGATGATTTTTTATCAGCAATCGGCGGTGGCCGATAAGAAACTCACGCCGGCCGATTTCAGATACGCGCGCTGGGATACCGCGATCGGGGCGGTGGTGACGCAATTGGTGATGGCGGCCGTGCTGGTGGCGACGGCGGCGACGATCGGCCGGCACGACCCGACCGCGAGCCTGAATTCGGTGGGCGATATCGCCAATGCGCTGACGCCGTTTCTGGGCGTTACGGTGGGGAAACTGGTGTTCGGGATCGGCGTGCTGGGGGCGGCGCTGGTTGCGGCGATCGTGGCATCGCTCGCGCTGGCCTGGGGGTTGGGCGAGGTCGCCGGGTATCGCCGCTCGCTCGAGGATCATCCGCTGCAGGCCAAATGGTTCTACGGGGTCTATGCGGCTTGCCTGATCATGGGGGCGGTGCTGGTCGCGGTGGTGCCGAATTTGGTTATTCTGAACATCGCGGTCGAGGTGATGAACGCGCTGCTGCTGCCGCTGGTGCTCGGGTTTCTGGTGATGCTGGGGCTTTATGCGTTGCCGGCGCATTTGAAGCTCAAGGGCTGGTATATGGCGGTGACGATTTTTCTGTCGGTGATCACCGCGTCGCTCGGGGTATATGGCGGGCTGACCGGGGCGGGGTTGTTCTGATGACGGCGTTGCGCGCGCTGATTTTCGATGTCGATGGCACGCTGGCGGAGACCGAGGAGTTGCACCGGATCTGCTTTAACGCGAGTTTTGCCGAATTCGGGCTGGATTGGGATTGGGATCAGGCGCTGTATCGCGAATTGCTGGCGGTGACCGGCGGCAAGGAGCGGATCAAATACTATATCGACGAGTTCGATGGCAGCGTGGACATTCCGCCGGCGGGGATACGCCAGATCCACGAGCGCAAGACCGCGCTCTATACCGAACGGATGGCCGAGGGCGCGCTCGGGCCGCGGCCGGGGGTGCTGCGGTTGATCGATGAGGCGCGGGCGTCCGGCGTGCTCTGTGCGATTGCGACCACGACCAGCCGGCCGAATGTCGACGCGCTGCTGCAATCGGCCTTCGCGCCGGATGCGGTGGGCTGGTTCACCGCGATTGCCGCGGGGGACGAGGTGGCGCGCAAGAAGCCGGCGCTGGATGTGTACGCGCTGGCGCTGGAACGGCTGGGGCTGGCGGCGGATGCGTGCCTGGCGATCGAGGATTCGCGTAACGGTTTGGAGTCGGCGCGGGCGGCGGGGTTGGGGTGTGTGATCACCGTGAGCCCTTACACGGATGGGCAGGATTTTTCGACCGCCCTGCGAACCGTGGCGCATCTGGGCGATTTCGAGACGCATAATCGGGCGATCGAGGGCGGCATGGTGACGCTGGCGATGCTGCGGGACTGGCATGCGGCGTGGGTCAGCCGATCAGCGTGACGAGTTCGGAATAGCGGGCGAGGATGGGATCGGCCGTGTAGAGGCGGGCCGGTTCGGTCATGGCCTGGGCGAGCAGCAGATGGTCGAACGGGTCGCGATGATGGGACGGCAGGTTCGCGACCATGGCGGCGGCGGCGGAGGCCGTGGAGGTTCATGATTGCGGCATTGCGGCGATGGCGGCGGCATCGGATGGTTCGCGGGCGCGGATGGCGAGGTCGGTCATGGGGTGGCGACGTAGTGCGGCGGGTCGATCAGGCGGGCCATGGCGTGGGAATCGCTGACCGCGACGATGTTGGCGCCGTTGACCGGTGCTGCCATGTGCTCGGTGGCGGTGGCGAGCGGCGTGTAGGGTGCGAAGACCATGGTGCCGTGGCGGACCGCGGGGCGCATCAGCAGGGCGGCGGTGGCGGGGGCGTCGTCCTTTTCATGCGCTCGCAACGTAAATCCGCTCATCCCCTGCCCTTCCCTGTTCCATGTGCCGCGACTATCTCTCATCCACCATAACCAAGGGGGTGGGCAATGAACAATTCATCGATCGAGGCGGTTCTGGCGCATATCGATGCCAATATCGATGCATCGCGGGCACGGTGGTTCGATTTGTTGCGCATCCCTTCGATCAGCGCGCAGGCGGCGCATAAGGGCGATTGCATTCGAGCGGCCGAGCATATGCGGGATCTGCTGGCGGGCATGGGGTTCGAGGCGCGGCTGGCGGAGACGGTGGGTTTGCCGGGGGTGATTGCGACGCATCATCATGCCGGGGGCAATGCGCCGCGGGTGTTGTTTTATGGGCATTACGATGTGCAGCCGGCCGACCCGATCGGGTTGTGGCATGCCGATCCGTTCGATCCGCAACTGGTGGATGGACCGGGCGGGCCGCGCGTGGTGGCGCGCGGGGCGGTGGACGACAAGGGCCAGGTGATGATGGTGCTGGAGGCGATCCGCGCGCATCTGGCGGTGAACGAGGGGTTGCCGGTCAATCTGACGGTGCTGCTCGAAGGCGAGGAGGAGTGCGGCAGTCCTTCGCTCGATGCGATGCTGGAGGCCGAGCGAGCGGCGCTGGCGGCGGATTTCGTGCTGGTGGCCGATACCAATATGTGGAACCGCGACACGCCGGCGATCACCACAAGTTTGCGCGGGCTGGCGGCGGTGGAGGTGAAGATCACCGGGCCGAACCGCGATTTGCATTCGGGGTTGTTCGGCGGGCCGGCGCTCAACCCGATCCGCGCGTTGACGCGGATTCTGGGCGATTTGTTCGATGCGACGGGGCGGATTGCGATTCCGGGATTTTATGACGGGATTGCCGAAATTCCGGCCGATGTGCAGGCATCGTGGCGGGCGACCGGGTTCGACGAGGCGGGTTGGCTCGGCGGGATCGGGTTGCAACAGGCGAGCGGTGAGCACGGGTTTTCGGTGCTGGAGCAGAATTGGGCGCGGCCGACCGCGGAGATCAACGGGATTTTCGGCGGCTATCAGGGTGATGGCACCAAGACGGTGATTCCGGCGGAGGCGGGGGCGAAGCTGACGTTCCGGCTGGTGCCGGGGCAGGACCCGGCGCGGGTGATCGATGGGTTTCGCGCGTTCGTGCAGCAGCGGTTGCTGCCGGATGCGCAGGCGCATTTTCAGGTCTATGGCGCTTCGCCGGGACTGATGGTGCCGATCGATGCGCCGTTCGTGCGGGCGGCGCGGCGGGCGCTGGCGGATGAGTTCGGCAAGGCGCCGGTGCTGGCCGGGTGTGGCGCTTCGATTCCGGTGGTGGAGGCGTTCGAGCGGCAGTTGGGGTTGCAGACGCTGCTGGTGGGATTTGGGCTGGATGATGATTGCATTCATTCGCCGAACGAGAAATTCGAGATGAATTGCTTTCATCGCGGGATGCGGGCGGAGGCGCGGATGCTGGCGGCGTTTGGGATAGCGGAGTGAGGGGGAAGGAAGGCTTCTTTTTTGTAAAAAAGAAGCAAAAAACTTTCGTTCATCTGGGCCACGGGCGTCCCCAACAGCACCGTCCCAAAGTCAAAAAGTTTTTTTGCTTCTTTTTTTACAAAAAAAGAAGTGCTTCCTATGCCTTCTCGCCATGAGACTAGCAGCCGAGGGCCTAACCGGCGCCGCCGGCGGCCCATTTGATTTTTCGCTAGGCGCCGGCGAGGCGATGGCGATTACCGGCCCGTCGGGCGCCGGGAAATCGGTATTGTTGCGGATGATTGCGGATCTGGACCCGCATGAGGGCGACGTTTCGCTCGATGGGGTGGCGCGGGCGCAAATGGCGGCGCCGGCCTGGCGGCGGCGCGTGGCGTATCTCGCGGCGGAGCCGGGGTGGTGGCATGACGAGACGGCGGCGCATTTTCCGGATCGGGCGGGGGCCGAGGCGTTGATGCCGGGGCTGGCGCTGGAGGTGAAATTGCTCGATCAGCCGGTGCATCGGCTTTCGACCGGCGAGCGGATGCGGCTGGCGTTGATCCGGATTTTGTTGAACGAGCCTGCGGTTTTGCTGCTCGATGAGCCGACCGGGGCGCTCGATCCGCACGCGACGGCGTTGGTGGAGGGGATTTTGCTGGACCGGTTGCGGGCGGGGGTTTCGGTGATGATCGTGACGCATGACATGGCGCAGGCGGGGCGGCTGGGGGCGCGGCGGTATCATTTGGCGGCGGGGGTTTTGAGTCCGGCATGAGTCCGATTTTACTGACGCCGGTCGATCTGCTGGTGGCATCGTCGCTGGTGGTGCTGGATGCGGTGGTTTCGGTCTGGCTGGGGTTGCGGCTGCACAAGCAGGTGCTGGTGGCGGCGGTGCGGTGCGCGGTGCAGCTGGTGCTGGTGGGGTATTTGTTGCGCTATGTGTTCGCGATCGACACTCCTGCCCTCACCCTGGGTCTGATTCTGGTAATGGTGGCGATTGCCGGGCGGGAGGTGGCGGCGCGGCCGGAGCGGCGGTTGGTGCGGTATGGCAACCAGATTGCCGGGCTTTCGGCGGTGGCGCTGGCGACGTTTGTGACGGCGACTTTTGCGCTGGCGACGGCGCTGCGGCCGCACCCGTGGTATGCGGCGCGGTATGCGATTCCGCTGGCCGGGATCATGCTGGGCAATGCGTTGAATGCGGCTTCGTTATCGCTGGATGCGCTGCTTTCGGGGGTGATGCGCGAGCGATCCGCGATCGAGGCGCAACTGGCGCTGGGGGTGCGGTTTGGCGAGGCCACGAAACCGTTGATCCGGGCGGCAGTGCGGCGGGGGATTCTGCCGATCATCAATGTGATGTCGGCGGCGGGGATCGTGACGTTGCCGGGGATCATGACCGGGCAGATTCTGGCGGGGTTGTCGCCGATCGAGGCGGTGAAATATCAGATCCTGTTGATGTTTCTGCTGGCGGGGGCGACGGGGATTGCTGCGGTGGGGGCTGCGTATTTCGCGATGGCGCGGTTGACGGATGGGCGGGAGCGGTTGCGGGTGGATCGGCTGGTTTAGAGCGATCGGGTCATATTTTGTTGCGATATCGTAACAATATAGGCGTGCGGAAATGTGGGGTCAGGCGGGTCGAAATTTGCAATCATCGGGTGGATTTGGGGCGTCGTCGTGGCTGGGTTCTGGCGCGCCGAAGATGATGTGGCGGCGGGAATCGGCGATCGGCGGCAGGTTGGGCGCGAACGGCGGTTCGGTGGGGAGGTCGATGCCCATGGCGTTGTAGAGCGGGGTCAGGATGCGGACGAGTCTGGGGTTGGCGGCTAGAAAGCCGGCGAATTCGGGGTCGGACAGCAGGTGTTGCAGGCTGAAGCGGGCGAAGCCGGTTTCGGGGAGCAGGCGGTAGAGCCAGGATTCGCGGCACGGCAGGGTGAGGCGTTTGCGGCGCGGCTTGGACGGTGGCTCGGTTTCTGGTGCGGTTTCGGGTGTGACTGCGGGTTTGGTGATCGGGCGGGGTTTGCGGGGTGGGACGGGGCCGCGCGCTAACGCTGCGAGGAAGCGGGCGGTGAGGTTGCGCAGGCGGGTCCAGATCAAATGGACCATCGGGGCGGGGATGTAGGCGGCGCGGCCTTTTTCGGCGACGACCGTGCAGAGCGCGTCCATGATGACGGCGAAGCATTCGATCGTGAAAGGGGCGCGGGTTTCTGACACGCCGGCACCTTAGGCCGGGTGGGTGGGGGTGCGAAAGCGTTTTGTTAGAGTTTTTGTTAGGGGTTGGATGACGGTGATCAGGCGAGCGCCTGCGCGCGCACCAGCCGTGCGAAAGCCCCGTCTTCGGCGAGGAGGTCTTCATGCGTGCCGCATTCCAGCACGCCGCCATCCGCCATTACCACGATCAGGTCGGCATCGCGCACCGTGGCCAGGCGATGCGCGACCACGATGGTGGTGCGGCCCCGGCGGAGCCGCGCGAGGGCTTGCTGCACGGCGGCTTCGCTTTCGGCATCGAGCGCGCTGGTCGCTTCATCGAGCAGCAGGATGCGCGGGTCGCGCAGCAGGGCGCGTGCCAGCGCCACCCGCTGGCGCTGGCCGCCGGACAGGCGTTGGCCGTTGACGCCGACGCGGGTTTCGAAGCCGTCCGGCAGTGCCGCGATGAATTGCGCCGCCGCCGCGTTGGCCGCTGCCTCGATTTCCGCCATCGTCGCGTCCGGCCGGCCCATGCCGATGTTGGCGGCCACGGTATCGTCGAACAGTAACGAATCCTGGCCGACATAGGCCAGCGCGCGGCGCAGGCTGGCGAGCGAGACCTGGCCGATATCCGCGCCGTCGATCAGGATGCTGCCGCGATCGAGGTCGTAGAGGCGGGGGATCAGGGCCAGCGCGGTCGATTTGCCGGCGCCCGAGGCACCGACCAGGGCGAGGGTTCGGCCTGGTTCGGCGATGAACGACAGATCGCGCAGACCGGGCCGGCCATCCGGATAGGCGAAGCCGACGTGGCGAAACTCGAGCCTGCCGGGGCCGGGCGGCAGAGGTGGCGCACCGGGGGGTTCGTGCGCGGCATCCGGTTCGTCGATCACGCGGTAGACGCGCTCCAGCCCGGCCATGCCCTCCTGCACCGCCGCGTTCATGGTGCCGAGCGCGCGCAGCGGGCGGGATGCGATGAGCAAGGCGGCGACGAAGCCGGTGAAATTGCCGATGCCGGACGCGCCGGCGGCGTGGCGCCAGCCGGCAAAGCCGATCACCAGCGCGATGGCGAGGCCGCCCAGCACTTCCAGCATCGGGTCGAGTGCGGCGCGGCCGCGGATCATGCGCATCAGGGCGCGGTACAATTGGTCGAACGCGCGCTCGGCGCGGCGGCGCTCTTGCGCTTCCAGCCCGTAGGCGCGCACGGTGCGGGCCTGGGCGAAGCTTTCGTTCAGCATCGAGGCGGCTTCGCCCATGCGCTCCTGCATGCCGCCGGAGGCGCGGCGGATGCGCCGGCCGATCCGCTGGATCGGCAGGCCGGCCAGCGGGTAGAGCACGGCGGCGATCAGGCTCAGGGACCAGTCGATCCAGATCATGGTGGCGATCAGACCGACCAGGGTGAACGCATCGGCGATGCCGTTGACCGCGCGGTTCATCGCCTCGCGGATCACCGTGGCATCGGTGGTGAAGCGCGCCGCGAGGGCCGCGGGGGGTTCGCGATCGACGCGGGCGAGCTCGGCATCGGTCAGGTGGGCGAACATCGAGCCTTGCAGGCGGCGGATGGTGCCGAGCACGACCTGCTGGGTCAGCAGCGTCTGCGCATATTGCGCGAGCGCCTTGATGACCGTGACGGTGAACACGATGACCGGCACTTGATACAGGATGCGGGGATCGCGCTTGGCGAACATGGTGAAGGCGCGGTCGATCAGCGCGGGATAGAGGGCGGTGGTGCCGGACATGATCAGCGTTGCCACCACGATGAGGGCGACGCGGCCGCGATAATGGCGGATATGGTCGCGCCAGAGCCGGCGGACCAATCCCATGCTTCCCAGAGGTTCGATCATCGGCGCTCCTACTGGCGCGGGCCTGACGGCAGGTCAATGTGCGGCGCCGGTGCGGCGTGGTGGCCGCTGACATCGTCGCCCGCTTCGGCGGCGAGGCGCGCGCAGATCGGCACCGAGATCAGGCCGATCGCGCTGATGATGATGAAGGCCCAGGAATAATCGGCGATGCTGGGGGCTGCGTGGCCGGACAGGGCGGTGGCGACCTCGAGCGAGCCCGCCGCGATCGAGATGCCGAGGGTGATGGTGATCTGCTGGAAGGTTGCGTAAAAACTGGTCGCCGCACTCATGCGGCTGCGCGGCACGTCGGCGTAGGCGATGGTGTTGAAGGCGGTGAATTGCAGCGAGCGGAACACGCCGCCGATCAGCAGCACGGCATCGAGGGCGAGGACCGGCCATGACGGGCGGAATGCGGCACAGGCGGCGGTGAAGGCGACCGAGAGCAGGCCGAAGCCGACCATGGAGATCCGAAAGCCGAAGCGGCGCAAAATGGGCTGGGCGAGCGGCTTCATTGCCAGCGCGCCGATGGCCGCCGCGAAGGTGACGGTGCCGCTTTTGGCGGCCGATTCGCCGAAGCCGAGTTGCAGCATGAGCGGCAGCAGAAACGGCATGGCGCCGGCCAGCACGCGGAAGAAACTGCCGGCGATGGTGGAATTGGCGAAGGTGTCGATCTTCATCAGGGTGAGATCGAGCACCGGATGTTCGTGGTGCTGCGCGTGGCGCCAGTAGGCCCAGCCGGACGCGCCGCCGATCACGAAGCAGGCGAGGCTCCATGGCACCGCGATGATGCCGCGGCCGATGGTTTCGATGCCGGCCATCACCAGTGCCATCGCGAGGCCGGACAGGATCAGGCCGATGATATCGAGCCGTCCCGCGTGTTCGCTGTCGCGCACTTCGCGGATGAACAGGCTGACGGCAATGATGCCGATCAGCCCGATCGGGACGTTGATGTCGAAGGTCCAGCGCCAGGAGACATAGGTGACGATGAAGCCGCCGAGCGGCGGGCCGATGATCGGGCCGATCAGCGCGGGCATGGTGAGCCAGGAGGTTGCGGCGAGCATGTCGCGCCGGCGGACCGATTTCAGCAGCAGCAGCCGGCCGACCGGCACCATCATCGAGCCGCCGACGCCCTGGAGGATGCGGGCGGCGATGAGTTCGCCGAGGCTGTGGGCGAGGCCGCACAGGACCGAGCCGATCGTGAAGATCAGGATCGCGGCGCGGAACACCGTGCGGCTGCCGAAACGGTCGGCGAACCAGCCGGAGGCGGGGATGAACACCGCGAGCGAAAGCAGATAGGAGGTGAGTGCCAGGCTCATGTGCAGCGGGTCGGCGTGGAAGCTTTTCGCCATGGCCGGCAGCGCGGTGGCGACGATGGTGCTGTCGAGATTCTGCATGAACAGCGCGGTTGCGACGATGACCGCGGTGATCCGCATCTGCCGCGTCGTCAGTGCGGAACGGTCGTCGTCCTCGTCATCGATCATCGGCGGCTGTGGGTCACTTGGTCGGTGTTGCCGCCGGCGCCGGCCAGACCAGCGGCGGCACATTGGCGGCTTTTTTGCCGTTGGCGGTCAGTACGCCGCCGGCGAGGGCGAAATTCACGGTCAGGCGCTGGGCATCCGACGGCGCCTTGCTCATGTAGGGGGCGGTCTGGGCGGAGAGCGCGCTGATCATGCCCACCGCTGCCGGATAGGCGTTGGCGATGTCGCCGAGGAAGGCGCCCACGCCATCGGCCACCAGAATCGCCTTGCCGGCGGGCTGCACGGTGGTATCGAAGCCGAAACTGCCGTGGGTGTGGGCCTTGAGGGGACCGAGATCGACCGCGAGGGTGAAATCACCGTGGCCGCCGCCTTTGGCCCAGTCGTGCACCGCGGGGCCGAGTTGCTGCCAGGCGGCGATGGCGGCGTCCGGGTTGGTCGTCACGCCGGCGGACTGGGGGGTCAGCACCGATTGCGTGAACGGCGGCAGTTGCGGGCCTGAAAAATCGGCGTCCAGTTGCAGGGAGGCCAGTTTGCCATCGAACGGCAGGTGCGCGAGGGTGACGAAAATCGGCGACAAAGCAAGGCCGGTCAGGGTTTCATGCACGGTGAACGCGGTATCGCTGCGCCCGGCGGCGGGGTTGCGCGTGAAGTCGGTATGGAGGGACGCGAGGCTGATCAGGGTGAAATTGGTGTCGGCGCTGTCGATCCGCATGCCGGTGAAATTCAGCGTGCCCGACCGCAGCGGGTCCGGCGCGTGGTCGAGCAGGGCGTTCGGGTCGAAGTGATATTGATCGTTGATGGTGGTGAATTGCAGCGTGAAGGCCGGGCCTTGCGACATCGCGACGTGCCAGGCGAGCGGGAGGCCGATGTCGAGCGTGAAGGGTGATGTGATTTTCGCGCGCATCACGAAACTGGGCAGGGTGATTTTCGGCGTGGGCAGGCCGCGATCGGGTGGGCTCAGGGTGAGATCGGTGACGGAATAGGTCGCCGCCAGCGGTGAGGACCCGCGCGCGGTGGCGCCGTGGCTCACGGTCCAGCCCGCCTGGCGCAACATGTGCTCCTGCGCGCGAAACGCCATCGCCATCCGCCCCTGGACGTACCACCAGGCACCGACATAGGCGATCGCGAGGACGACGATCAGCAGAACCAGGAACCGCAACACACCGCGCATCAATCATCCTTTCGGGGCCAGACCGGCCGCGCCACCATACCCATCGCGGCCCGGCTTGGCCAATGACCGGGGTAGGCGGCGGCCGAGACTTGACCCAAACGGGCGATCCGGGGCCATGTGCCACCGCCCGACCCATTCCGGCACACTGGAGTTGCCCATGCCATCCTGCGTTCCCTTCGAACAGTTACAAATCGGCCAGACCGCCTCGCTCGGCAAGACCATCACCGAGGCCGATATTCTGCTGTTCTCCGCCGTTTCGATGGATACCAACCCGGTGCATCTGAACGAGGAGCTTGCGGCGGAAACTCTGTTCAAGGGCCGCGTCGCGCATGGGATGCTGTGCGGCAGCCTGATTTCGGCCGTGCTCGGCACCGTGCTGCCCGGGCTTGGCACGATTTATCTCACCCAGTCGATGCGGTTTCGCGCGCCGGTGCGGATTGGCGATACGGTGACCGCCGTTGTTGAAGTCGCGGCGCTCGACCATGAGCGGAAACGCGCGACCATGCGCACGCGCTGCCTGGTGCGCGGCAAAGTGGTGATCGAGGGCGAGGCGGTGGTGATTCCGCCCGGCGAAGCGGTGGTTGCGGTCGCTGAAACCCCGCGCGCCGCCGAATGATCCGCATCGTTCGCGACTGGCGCGCGGTTCCGGGCGAGGCGCGGGGTGCCTCGGTCGCGCTGGGGAATTTCGATGGCGTGCACCGTGGGCATATCAAGGTGTTGCAGGCGGCGCATGCGGCGCGGCCGGATGCGCCGCGCGCGGTGCTGAGCTTTGCGCCGCACCCGCGCGAGTTTTTTCGCCCGGACGATCCGCCGTTCCGCCTGACGCTGGAAGCCGAACGCGCCGCCGCGCTGCAGGCCCAGGGCGTCGATATTCTGTATGAGTTGAGGTTCGACCGCGCGTTTGCGATGAGTCCGGCGACCGATTTCATTGGTGATATCCTGCACCGCGGCATCGGCGCCTGCCACCTCGCCTGCGGTGCGGATTTCGCGTTTGGCCACCGGCGTGGCGGTGATGTGGCGCTGCTGCGGACCGAGGCCGAGGCGCTGGGCATCGGGCTTTCCATTGTGCCGCATCTCGATGATGCGGAAGGGCCGATTTCCTCGACGCGCATCCGCCGCCTGCTGCAGGATGGCTACCCCGAGCGCGCGGCCGCCCTGCTTGGCCGGCCGCACACGATTCGCGGCATCGTTGCGCATGGCGATGCGCGGGGCCGCACGATCGGTTTTCCCACCGCGAATATCGCCCTCGGCCGCCACCTTGAGCCGGCGCGCGGTGTTTACGCGGTTACCGCGACGCTGCCGGATGGGCGCGTGGTGCGCGGGGTCGCCAATATCGGCCGGCGCCCCACGGTTGCGGAAGGGGCAATCGCGCGGCTGGAGGCGCATCTGTTCGATTTCGACGGCGACCTGTATGGGCAGGATCTGGCGGTGTCGCTGCACCATTTCATTCGCGATGAACGTAAGTTCGAGAGTTTTGCCGCGCTGCAGGCGCAGATCGTGCGGGATGCGGAGGAAGCGAAGGACAGATTAAGGGCTGCTTTTTTGTAAAAAAGAAGCAAAAAACTTTTATTTTTTAGAGGGTTGTTGCGTAGAGCAGACTTGCCAGGGCGGCGGCTGCTAGGGGCGTCAGGGCGAGGCAGAGGCCGAAACCGGGCCAGGTGAACCATTGGTCGGGGGATAGTTCGGCCACGATGACACTGACCAGGGCCGCGAGCGTCAACGCGCGGCCGGCAAAGGCGTTGACCTGATACCAGAGCCCTTCATCCGCCATGCTCCGGCTGGTCCGCAGGCCATAAAACGGATTGGGCGGCACGAGCCGCAGGATCAGCGGCGCCGACAGCGCGACGATGACTAGTACTGCGATTCGGAATTATTGATCGAAACTGTGTGCCGGCGGAGCGGGTGACAGCGTCGAGGAGGATCGGGTAAAAGAACGGGGTAAATTCTCGGAACGGCGGTGGCGAAGCGGGTCTGGATGTATGTCGGCGGGCGGGCGGGTAACAAACCGTCGCCCGCGGAGAAGGCAGCGATCACGGCAGCCTGCGAGAGGCTGATTGCTGGGCAACTGCGGCCGCGCTTTCTCCCTGAGATTTGCCCCTCGACCATGTTCAACTACCCGGTCGCCATCGAGGGCAAATGGCTCGGCAACAAATACCGGTTCTTTACGCGCTACCGCTCGGACGATCCAGCGTCGCTGAAGACCGAATTCGACGCCCCCTTCGCCCGCCTGGACTATGCCCGCCGGGATTGCTTCGATCTTATGTGGCACCGCCACACCGGCGAATGGCATTGCGTGGGCGAGCGCCTGTCGTTGATGGAAGCGTTGGATCGGATCGCAAGCGAGTCGTATTTCCAACCCTGTTGACCTGACCATAGGCGTTGCGCCAAGCAACCGGCAGTTGGTTGCTCAATCAATCCGGGAGACCTCGCATGCCGCGCAAAGCCGCCACATTGGTGCTGTGCCTGACCGAAGAAACCCGCACCAGATTGAGTGAGCTCGCCCGCTCGCGCACCGCCCCGGCCCACCATGTCGAACGCTCGGCCGTCATCCTGCACCTGGCGGATCAGAACGATGTCAACGAGGTCGCTGCCAAGCTGGGCATCGATCGCCAGCGCGTCACCCGCTGCCTGCGCCGGGTCATTGCGGTGGGACCGCTCGAGGCGCTCGACGACCTACCCCGTTCGGGACGACGGCCGGATATCACCGAAGCAGCACGCACCTGGCTGATCGGCGAGGCCTGCGTCAAAGCCAAAGAGCGCGGCTATCCGCATGAGTTATGGACGTTACGCCTGTTGGCGGTGCACGCCCGCGAACACGGGCCGGCCGCCGGTCATGCCTGCCTCGCCGCACTCGCACCCAGCACAGTGCATGACGTGCTGAACAGCCAGCCGGTCAAGCCGCACAAGATGCGCTATTATCTGCAACGACGCGACCCGAACTTCGAAATGCGTAAGGCCGAGGTGCTGGAAGTCTATGCCGCGGACGAGATGCTGCGAGAGATACCTGAAGCCGACCGCCCGGTTGCCGTGCTCTCGTATGATGAGAAGCCCGGAATTCAGGCGATCGCGACGACGGCACCCGATCTGCCGCCCAAACCGGGCAAGTATGCCACGATGCACCGCGACCACGAGTACAAGCGGCTTGGTACGGTTACATTATCTGCGGCGGTCGATCTGGTGAGCGGCTTCGTGCATCATGTGGTCACCGAACGGCATCGCTCGCGCGAGTTCATTGCCTTCCTCGAGCGGCTTGATGCGCATTACCCTGCGGGGATGCTGATCTGTCTGCTGCTCGACAACCACTCCGCACATTGCTCACGTGAAACCAAGCGCTTCCTTGCCAGCAAGCCGGGCCGGTTCGAGCTGGTGTTCACCCCGACCCACGCGTCGTGGCTCAACTATGTTGAGATCTTCTTCTCCAAGGTGGCCCGATCCGTCCTGCGGCGCATTCGCGTCGCCAGCAAGGTGGAGCTGGTCGAGCGAATCCGCCGCTATATCGAGATGTGCAACGCCGCGCCGACGCTCCCGCGCTGGCGTTACGGCACCAATACCGAACCCAAGGCACTAGCAGCATGATTCGAGTCGCTAATTCGCGAACGCAGTACTAGCGATAGGAAGACGATACCCACGCGATCCATCACACCAGCACTCCGGTTTCGATCTGCGCTGTCTGAGTAACCCGACCACTCAGGAAATCAAACTGGATCGGGTCACTGCTCCGCGAGATCGGGCGGGGTATGGCTGCGCCGCCGGATGGTCACGCCGCCCGACCAGGTTTGGCAGGTCAACACTAACGAATCGTATGCGTCATGCGCCCATGTCTGGAGTGCAAAAGAGCAGGAGGAACCAAATAGCGGATAATTCTGTTTTTTTACGCCCAGCGTCAATGAAACGCACGATTGGGCCGGCTTATCTTGAAGAATCGTTGCGCTGCGAAACGGATTTGTTAAGGTTTTGCTGTTAGCTATCGCCAGCGTGTTTCGGCGTGACAATCAGGTCTGCCGCAGCCATGGAGATTGCCTCGTTGACGCGGAAACCTGGCGCCGCAGTCGCCATCATTCCTGGCACGGCGCTCGCTGGTACGTCCGAGTTGCCCTGGCGGTCGCTGCCGGGGCTCGATCAGCTTCTGGTCGCGCCGTTGGACCCGATCGGGTTCATGGAAATCCTGCTCGATATGCTGATGACGATTCCCGGGATCGATGCCGCCTGGATCGGCCACCCGAACGATGATGGGCGCCTCGTGCCGGAGGTGGTGCGTGGCCTGAACGCAGGCGTGGTCAGCGATGTGGCACGAATGATCGATCTGCACGAGCAAAGCCGGCGCCTCGATCCGGTCGCCCGCGCATGGCATAGCGGCAATGCCGAGCTATCGGGCGACGGCGTCGCGGATGGCGCGTTGGACCTGTGGCGAGAGGATCGGCTCCGTCTGGGCTTGCGGGTCAGCGCATCGATTCCATTGACCGGGGTGAGCGGGGTTCAACGCTTTCTCAATCTCTACTCCGGCGAACCGGCGCTTTTTCTCGAGAACTGGCCGGTTGCCGTGTTGAACGAATTCGGCCGGCTGATCGGCACCGCGATCGAGAATCGCCTGAACCACCGAGCGTTGCTGCGCGCGAACCGACGGCTCGATACATTGCTGGTCGGCGTCGAAACCCTGCTCGATCCGACCAGCGAAGCCTTGGTCCTCCGTAATATCTGCAAGCGGTTGAGCGCGACCGATCTGTTCAGTTGCGCCGCGATCGGACAGGTGGATCAACATGGTATGTTCGGTTACGCGATCGCCCACGGCAAGGCTGCGGCGAACGCGCCGACTGCGCCAACCGCTCGATCAACACGAGAGCCAGCAACTGCTTGGTGTTTCGGCATGGAAAACCCTTGTGTTGCAGACGGTCGATGATTACGCGTCGCTGGCCCGGCTGAAACCATGGCGCGCGTTCGCGCTGCGCGGCGGCTGGCAGTCCGCCGCCGCTGCGCCGATCCGCCGCGCCGGGGAGCTGTTTGCCGTCCTGTTCCTGGTCTCCGGGGATAACGCGGTGAGCGATGGCGACACTAGGCGGATGATCAGTCAGCTTGCGAACAATATGGGCCGTGCGCTTGACGAGATCGATCTGAAGGCGGCGCTGCGGGCCAAGCGCGAGCACCAGAGCATGATCGCGCGGCACGACAAGCTGACCAACCTGCCCAATCGACGTGCCTTCGAGGAGACCCTGCCGTTATCGTTGGCGCATGCCAGCCGCCACGCCATGGTGCTCGGTATCGGCATGCTCGATCTGGATAACTTCAAACAGATCAACGAGCGCTTTGGCCATGCCGGCGGCGACACGGTGTTGCGCACACTTGCCCGCCGGCTGCGCGGTGCGTTGCGTTGCGGGACAGCGATTTCGTGGCGCGGTTTGGCGGGGATGAATTCGCCCCGATCATCGATGATCTGAATTCCATCGAGCGCCTCGATGGATTTTGTGATCGGCTGGCAGCTATCATCGCCCAGCCAATCGAACTCGATCATGGTGAGCCAGTCGTGGTCACGGCAAGCCTCGGTTTCACGTTCTATCCGACCGATCCCGAACCACCCGAAGCGCTAATCCGCCACGCCGATATCGCGCTCTACGCCAGCAAAGAATCGTAGAATCCGATTCGGACAGAAACGCAAGCCCCTATTGCGCCGTCCTATCGATCACCCGCTAATACCAACCGGCTAAACGGTTGACTCGCGGGGGATTCTCAAATTTTTGTGGCTGTGTTTGAATGATTTCTGTCGATTCGCGAGGACGGAGGGATCAT
>NZ_NCJX01000049.1:0-17483 GCF_002282635.1 Acidiphilium sp. 34-64-41
GATCAAATCTGCGACCGTCCCGTTTCATGCCGGAATTATATCACCCCCGCAAACATACGACTAGCAAAATGTCGTCTTAATTACCGACCGATGAGTAAGTAATCAAGCGTGCGGCGGCGCGGGATGCCGGGTGGGGCGGCGGCATCGCACGACCATCCTTGCGCAAGAGTGTCACATTGGATGCACATGGTTCAGCCTTCCCGTTGCCAGATGACGCGGCGGATGATCAGGGTGCAGAGACTATCGAGGGTGAAGCCGATCAGGCCGATGGTGAGGACGATAGCGGCGAGGCGCGGGTAGTCCAGCGTGTCGCGCGCATCGCTGATGGCGTAGCCGAGGCCGGAGGAGACGCCGAGGTATTCGGCCGGTACCAGCACGATCCAGGCGACGCCGAGGGCGAGGCGGATGCCGGTCATGACGTCCTGGGCGATGGCGGGGAGGATGACGGCGCGCAGGCGTTGCAGCGGGGTGGCGCGCAGGTTGCGGGCGACTTTGAGCCAGGCGGGGTCGATTTTCGAGACGCCGTTGGCGGTGGCGAAGATGATCGGCCAGACCGCGGCCATGACGATGAGGAAGACGATGGCGCCGTTCCAGCCGGGGAAGACCAGCACGGCGATCGGCATCCAGGACAGCGGGCTAATCATGCGCAGGAATTGGAACGGGATTGAGGTGGCTTGTTTCAGCACCTTGATGCGCCCGATCGCGATGCCGATCGGCACGCCGAGGGTGATGGCGATGGCGAGGCCGCCGGCGACGCGGGCGAGGCTGGCGAGGGCGGCGGTTTCGAGCGCGCCGGTGGCGGCGAGATGGATCAGGGCGGCGAAGGCGGGTGCGGGGGCGAAGCCGGCGAAGGCTTTGGTCGCGGGGTCGGCGCGGAGCAGCGCGCCGCCGAGCCACCACAGGCCGAGCAGGATGATCACGCCGGCGATGACCGGCGCCTGGTCGCGCAGGGTGCGGAGCTTGTCGCGGCGTGGTGCGGTGGGGTTGAGGGCGGTGACGCTCATTGGGCGAAGGCCGGGGTTGCGGTTGCGGGTTCGATGGTGGTGCGCGGGGTGGTGATGCCGCCGCTCGCCTGTTCGTAGAGGGCGGTGAGCCGGGCGATTTCGGCGCGGGCGGTGTCATCGGCGGAGCCGCGGGCGGCGTTGCCGATGCTGGTCTGGGTGATGATGCGGCCGGGGCTGCCGGCGAGGAAGGCGGCGTGGTCGGCCATGCGGGCGATTTCGGGGATGTCGTGGCTGACCAGGACGACGGTGATGTTCAGCCTTGTCGCGATGGCGCGGATGTCGCGTTGCAGGTCGAGCCGGGTGAACAGGTCGAGTGCGGCAAAGGGTTCATCGAGCAGCAGCACGTCGGGCTGCATCACGAGGGCGCGGGCGAGGGCGACGCGCTGGGCCTGCCCGCCGGAGAGGGCGTTGGCGCGACTGGATGCGATGCTCTGCAACCCGACCAGGGCGAGGGTTTCGGTGACGCGGCGGTCGATTTCGGCGCGTTTCAGCCCGGCGAAGCGCAGGCCGAGGGCGGCGTTGTCGGCGACCGTGAGCCAGGGGTAGAGCGAGGGGGATTGGAACATCATCACCGCGCGCGGGGTTGGGCCATCGACGGCGACACCATCGATCAGGACTTGGCCGGTGCTGGGTTTGGCGAGGCCGGCGATGATGTGCAGCAGGGAGGATTTGCCCGAGCCGGATCGCCCAACCAGCGCGGTGATCGCGCCGGGGGCGATGGTGAGCGAGACATCCTGCAGGACCGGCGCGCCGCGCCCAGCGTAGGCGAAGCCGATCCGCTCGATCAGGATGGTTGCGGCGGTCATCAATAGCGTTTGTAGGGTAGGAATTTGCCGCTCATGGTGAGTTTGACCCGGTCGCCTTTCTGGTCGGGCTGGCGCTCCATCGTCATGTCGAAATCGATCGCGCTCATGATGCCGTCGCCGAACTCTTCGTGGATCATTTCCTTCCAGGTGGTGCCATAGACCGAGACGAGCTCGTAGAAGCGGTAGATCAGCGGGTCGGTGGGGACGGCGGTGGGCAGGGAACCGCGATAGGGTGCTTCGGCGAGCACTGCCGCTTCCTCGTCATCGAGGCCGAACAGGGCGGCGGTTTTTTCGGCGGTTTCCGGGGTCATTGACATCTGGCCCATGCAGGCGGCGCAGACCCAGACCGGGGCGTGGCCGAGCTTGGCGGCGATTTCGGTCCAGGTGAGGTTTTTGGTTTTTTTGATCTTGAGGATTTTCTGGCCTAGGGCGGTTTTTGCTTCGTTCATTGGTGTCCCTGTTAAGTTAAGCAAGCGCTTCTTTTTATAAAAAGAAGCAAAAACTTTTTTTAATCTGGTCCTGAGGCGCTCAGATCGTGCGCCCCAGGCCCAGCGAATAAAAGTTTTTTGGTTCTTTTTTACAAAAAAGAACCCTTCTTCCTGGCGTTTACTCAGCCGCCTCGGCCATAGCAGCGGCCGCGAACGGCAGGCCTTCCTCGATCGGCAGCGACGGATCGCGGCTCCATTCGTTCCAGGAGCCGAAATAGATCGCGGTGTTGGTGATGCCGGCTTCGGCGAGGGCGACGTAGGAGTTCGAGGCGCGCGCGCCTTTGAAGCAGTAGATATAGACTTTGGAATGCGGGGTGACGCCGACGGTTGCGCATTCGGCGAGGATTTCGTTTTTGGATTTCAGCATCGGGCCGGCGGCGGTCGGCTTCATCATGCGGTACCATTCGATCCAGCGCGCACCGGGCAGGCGGCCTTTGCGGGGGCAGAAATCCGGGCCGTAGGGCGAGGAGCTTTCGCCGACCCATTCATCGACATCGCGCACGTCGAGCAGGACGATCGATTTGTCATCGAGGGCGGCGAGAACATCGTCCTTGGTCAGGATCAGGTCTTTGCCCGCGTCGGTCATCGGGAAGGTGGCGGGGGTCGGTGTGGCGGCTTCGGTGCGGACCTTCATGCCGGCCGCGGTCCAGGCGGCGAGGCCGCCGTGGAGGATTTTGGCGTGTTTGTAGCCGAGGTATTGCAACAGGAAAAAGCCGCGGCAGGATTGGCCGAAGCCGGAGTTCATCGAACCTTCGTAGAGCACGGCGGTCTCGCTGCCGGACAAGCCGAGGGCGCCGAACGCATCGGCGAATTTGCTGCGCAGCTCGGCCATGCCTTCGGGGGTCGAGGTGGCGAGGTAGGTGAAGATGTCATGCAGATTGACCGCGCCGGGGATATGCCCTTCGGCATAGGCGGCGGGGTTGCGGGTGTCGATCACGACGATGCCGCCGGATGACATGCCGGATGACATGCCGGATGACATGGCGGTATCGAGTTCGGCGGGGGAGATGAGCACGGTCATGGTCTGGCCTCCTGGGGGGGTGGGGTGCGGCAGATCAGCGTTTGGGTAGGCTTAGTTCCAGCCCATCCAGCGCCGCGGTGATCTCGATCTGGCAGCCGAGGCGGGATGTGGGAGAGAGATTGAACAGAGTGTCGAGCGTTGCGTCCTCGTCCTCGCCGATCGGTGGCAGGCGGTCGGCCCAGGCGGGGGCGACGATGACGTGGCAGGTGGCACAGGCCATCGAGCCGTTGCATTCGCCGATGATCGGCAGCCCGGCGGCGCGGCCGATCTGCATCACGGTTTCGCCCTGTTTCGCCGTGATCCGGTGTTCGGTGCCGGATTGATCGACGATGATGATGGTGGCGATGGCGCTCATGAGGCCGAAAGTGCCGCGATTTCGCGCCGCAACTGGCGGATCGAGGGGGTGATGATTGCGACGAACCAGGCCTCGCGGATGCGCCGGTCGACCGGTGAGCCGTGGATATAGCCGCAGGCGCCCCAATGCAGCATGGCGGATTGGGTGGCTTCGAGGCTGAGTTCCGAGACATCGACGCGCGCTTGCAGCACGGACCGGATATAGTCGCGGTCGCGTTCCAGCGGCGTGGCGGCGAGGGTTGCGAGGCGTTCACGGATGGCGCTGACCTTGTCGGTCGCTTCGCCCGCGCCGAATCGCTGATGGGTGTTGCAATGCGCCTGGGTGCGGTTGGCTTCGTGCATCAGGTCGATCGCGGCATCGATCACGCCGAGTCCCATGCCGGTTTGCAGCATGACGAAGCCGGGGCGGATGCGCGCGACCATGGCGCCGAGCGGGTCGGCGAGCAATTGGTCATCGGCGATGAAGGCGCGGCGGAATAGCACGGCGTAGGTGCCGGTGCCTTCGAGGGCGACGAAATGCGCGTTCTGCTTGATCGAGACGCCGTCCTGACCGACCTGCACCATTGCCATGGCGCGGTGGCTGGCGTCGTCGGCGTTTTCGAACATGGTGCCGAACCAATGCCCGTCGCCGAGGTTGGAGACCCAGGGGAGGATGCCGGAGACGAGGTAGCCGCCGGCGACGCGTTTGCCGCGCAGGCGGAACTCTTCGGTGCCGGACAGCGCCTTCATCGCGTTGGACAGGCCGGTGCCGGCCATCACTGTGCCGGCGGCGATGTCGGGCTGCAATTTCGCGCGCAGGGCAGCGTTTTCGGTCTGTTCGAGATACCAGCCGGCGGAATCCTGGCACCAGACGCAGAAACCGCTCGACATGCAGGTGGCGGAGACCACGGCCATCGCCTCGATCGCGTCGATCAGCGAGGGGCGGCCGAGTTTGCTGTGAGCGGCGAGGTGGAGGCCGTAGGTGCCGGCATCGCCCAGGCCGCGCAGTTGCGCGCCTGGGTAGATGCCGTCCTGGTCGATGGTGGCGGCGAGCCCGGCTAGCGCCGCGGTTTCAGCCGCGACGGCGTCGCGCGCTTCGGTGCTGGTGAGCGAGCCACGCCGGCTGATCAGTCCGATGCCGCCATCCATGTCAGGCCGCCTTCACGTCGAGGGCGACGGGTTTGGTGAAGGTGTTGGCGACCGGGGACCATTTGGTGGCGTGGGCGATCAGCGCGTCGATCTGGTCCTGCGGGGCGTCGGCGATCAGATTGACCTTCACCCGCACCGCATCGAAGCCGACCGGCTTGGGCGAGACATCGCCGGTGCCCCAGACCGCGGTGATGTTGATATCGGCCTCGAGCTCGAGCTCGAGCGACTGGATCGTGATGTTCTGCGCGACCGCGTTGGCGTGAATGCCGACCGCCAAGCATGAGCCAAGTGCGGCGAGCGAGGCTTCGGAGGGGTTGGGTGCGGTGTCGTCACCCAGCAATCCGGGGGGCTCGTCGACGATGTAGGGCGGCAGATTGCGGATCATGTTGAGGTGGCGGAAGCGGCCTTCGGCGATCGTCTTGCATTTCAGCGTGCGGATCGCGGTGGGGTCGGCCTTGCCTTTCGCGATCAGGGCTTCGAGCCCGGTGCGGTCGATCGGTTGCAGGCAGGAAATCATTGCGGTTGGTGCGGTGACTGGCTGGCTCATGGTGGATCCTTTTGGCTCTGGTCCGGTTGAGGCGGTCAAGACAGAACGGTCTGTCTTGCCGCTGAGACTGACCATGCAAACCATATGCCAAGCTCGATCCGGTCGGGGGCGCGGGGCCCGTGGGCGCGCGGTCGATGCGGTTTGGGGCAGGCATTCACTGGATTTTTTTGTCGGCGATTTTTTGGCATAATTCGTGTAGAAGGGGAGATACGAACGATGGATCGGGCGTTCTGGTTCGGCTTTACTGTTATTTTTTAATCATGTGCCCGGAGATATGATGGTTTTATGAGCAAATCCAAACCGGCCGTGCTGCTCAAGGCGGCAGACGGTCCTGTCGCCTCGCCGCAAACCCGCATTCTCGATGTCGCGCGCGCGTTATTCTGTCGTGACGGCATCCACGCCACCGGCATCGATCGGATTCTCGCCGAGGCCGGTGCCTCGAAAATGACGCTTTACGCCCGCTACGGCTCGAAGGACGCGCTGCTGCGCGCGGTGCTGACCGAGGAGGGCGATGATTGGCGCCGGCGATTCTTTGCCCGGTTGGATCAGGCCGGGCCGGAGCCGATATCGCAACTGCGCGCCACTATCCCGGCACTTGGCGATTGGTTCAGCGGCGGCAAGTTCTACGGCTGCGCTTTCATGAACGCGGTATCGGAGCATCGCAAGGATGAGGTCTGGCTGCGCGAAATGGCGGCGGCGCATCACCGTGCGATCCTGGCGCGGTTCACTGACCTCGGCACTGCGGCTGGGTTTGCCGAACCGGCGACGCTCGCGCGCCAGTTACTGCTGCTGATCGATGGCGCGATCGCCGCCCTGATGGTCAGTGGCGATGCCAGCGTGCTCGACATCGCGCGCCGCAATCTCGAGGCCATTGTGAACGCGGCGCTGCGCACCGAGGCGATTTAGCCGGGGCGGTCTGCCCCGGGGCGATGTAACCGGGGCGGTGTGCCCCGAGGCGATGTGACCGGGGCGGTGTGCCCCGAGGCGATGTGACCGCGGCAATGTAACCGGGGCAGCCTTGCCATCCGCGTGGCCCGCCGCCAAAAGACCGGCATGCGTTCGCCCTTCACCATCACCCGGCTCGATCGCTATGTGTTCGGCCAGCTTGCCCTAGGGCTTGCGGTCACCACGGTCGGTCTGGTCGCGCTGATCTGGCTCACTCAGTCGCTGCGGTTCATCCAGCTGATCATCCAGCGTGGCCTGTCGCCGTTCGTGTTCGTGCATCTGACCGGGTTGCTGCTGCCCAGTTTCGTCGCGGTGATCCTGCCGATCACCTGTTTTATTGTGACAATGTTTGTCTACACTAGGCTGATCAGCGATCGGGAATTGGTGGTGATGCGCGCGAGCGGCATGTCCGACCCCGTGATTGCCCGCCCGGCGATCGCGCTGGCGACCCTGTCGATGGTGCTATGCTTTATTCTGAATGTGTGGGTGGTGCCGGCCAGCTTGCATCAGTTCAGCAAGTTCGAGTTCCAGATCCGCAACAAGGTGGCGGCGTTCCTGCTGGAGCCGGGCGTGTTCACCCCGATTCCCGGCCACATCACGGTCTATATCCAGAGCCGGGACCAGAATTCCGTGCTGCACGGCATTTTGATCGAGGATCAGCGCCAGAAGGGCGCGCCCGCGACCATCCTGGCGCGCACCGGCCGGCTGGTCGCCGGGCCGAACGGGCCCGAAGTGCTGCTGCGCGATGGCTCGCGCGAGCAGATCGACCCCAAGACCGGCCGGCTCAACGTGCTGAGCTTCAAGCGCAATCTGATCGACCTCGCGCAATCGAGCTCCGAGACCGACAGCGCCACGCCCAAGACCTCGGAAGCGACGATCTGGCAATTGTTCCACCCGAACCCCGCGCAGATCCCGCCGGCGACGCGGCTGAAATGGCACGCCGAGGCGTGGCGGCGGTTGGTGGCACCGCTCGACGTGATGTCCTACACGCTGATCGCGTTGCTCGCGGTGCTGCGCAGCCCGTTCCGCCGCCAGGCCAACAATGCAGCGCTTGCCGCCGCTGTGGTCGGCGTGATGGTGCTGGTGGCGCTGGGCATCGGCGTCGATAGTCTGGCGGCGCGGCAGAACGGGTTGATCCCGCTGATTTTTATTGTCGCGGCCGGCCCAGCGCTGGTGTGCGGGGTGCTGATCGCGCGGGTCGAGCGGCTGACGCGGGCGCAGGCGGCATGAGACGGCGCCGGGTGCTGAGCATTCCGATCACGCTGTCGGTTTACGTCGGGCGGCGGTTTCTGCTGGCGGTGCTGGGCATGCAGGTGGGGCTGACCGCGATCGGGTCGTTGTTCGATTTCCTTGATCTGTTGCGCCAGGCCTCCGACAAGCCGCAGGCCAGCTTCGGCCGGGTGTTGGTGATGGAGATTTTGCGGGTGCCCTGGCTCGGCATGCAGATCCTGCCGTTCGCCGTGCTGCTGGGCGGTATTTTCGCGTTCTGGCGCCTCACCCGCAGCTCCGAACTGGTGGTGGCGCGGGCCAGCGGCGTCTCGGCCTGGCAGTTTCTGGCGATGCCGGTGGTCTGCGCCGCGCTGATCGGCGCGATCACCACCACCATGGTCAGCCCGCTCTCGGCGGCGATGTTCGCCCGCGCCGAGACGCTGTATTCGATGTATCTGCAAGTCGGCTCCGGCCCGCTGTCGCTCGCCGGCGGGCAGTTGTGGCTGCGCCAGGCCGACCCGGCAACCGGGGTCGGCGGTGTTGCGATCCTGCATGCGCAGGATGTGCATTTGAAGGGCAAGGAACTCACCACCGGCCATGTCACCGTGCTGCGGCTCGACCAGCACACCAGGCTGAACGACCGGATCGAGGCGCAGAGCGGCGTGCTGCGCCCCGGCGGCTGGACGCTCGATCACGTCGCCGTGCTCCAGCCGGACGCCGAACCGCGCGCACTGCCGAGCCTGCGGTTTCCGACCGATCTGACCGTGGGTCGCGTGCAGGAAAGCTTTGCCAGCCCCAGTGCGCTGTCGTTCTGGGCGTTGCCGCGCTTCATCAACCTGCTCGAACGCTCCGGTTTTTCGCCTACCCGCCATGAGCTTGCGTTTCAGAGCCTGCTCTCGCTGCCGCTGCTGTGCGCGACCATGGCGCTGGTCGCGGCCGGGTTTTCGATGCGCCCGGCCCGGCGCGGCGGCGCGGCGCAGATGCTCGGCGCCGGGCTGGTCTGCGGGTTTGCTTTGTTCATGCTCTCCGACGTTGCCGAACAATTCGGCAAATCGGGCGCACTGCCGGTGATATTGGCGGCCTGGGCACCGGCGGCGGCGGGGCTGATGCTCGCGCTTGCGTTACTCCTGCATCTGGAGGATGGCTGAGCCATGAAGGGTGCAAATTTCCGCCGTCACCGGCAACGCCATATCGTCGGTCGCGGTCTCGCACTCGGCGTGGCCCTGGCTGGCCTTGCTGCGGCGCCACCGGCGCGCGCGCAGATGGCCGGGCTGATCGCGGGGCCGGAACGGCCGATCTCGAAGACCGCGCCGGTCACGTTTCTGGCCGATCAGGTCTCCTACGATCGCCAGACCGGCATCGTCACCGCGACCGGGGATGTCCAGGCCTGGCAGAACGGCCATGTGCTCTATGCGGACAAGGTGGTGATCGATCGCAATCACAATACCGCCACCGCGATCGGGCATGTGGTGATGATGGAGCCTTCGGGCGAAATCGCCTTCGCCAAACGGGCCGATCTGTCGAACGGCATGAAGAACGCGGTGATGAGCGATGTCGCGACCATGCTCGCCGAAAACGGCCGCATCGTCGCCAACGGCGCCCGGCGCTATGGCGGCGTGCTCAATGAATTGTCCAAGCCGGTCTATTCCACCTGCGATCTGTGCAAGCACGACCCGACCGCGGCACCCCTGTGGCAGATCAAGGCGCGCAGCGCGGTTGAGGATCTGCAGCACAAGGTCATCGAATATCACGACGCCGAACTGGAGATTTATGGATTTCCGGTGTTCTATTTACCCTATATCTCGCAGCCTGATCCCTCGGTGCGGCGCCAGAGCGGCCTGCTGATCCCCTCGTTCGGCTCATCGACCCACATCGGCACGTTTTTCGCGATCCCGTATTTCTGGGACATCAGCAAGTCGCAGGACGCGACCATCGTACCGATCATCGCGACCAAGGCCGGCCCGGTGTTGGATGTGAAGTACCGCCAGGCGCTGAACAACGGCAAGCTGACGGTGAACATCTCGGCCGGGCATGATCGCTACGCGCAGAGCTCCGGCCTGTCGGATGCGATTTTTTCCAACGGCGTGTTCGATTTGAACAACACCTGGCGGGCCGGGTTTTCCTACAACCACACATCGAGCACGCAATATCTGAACGATTTCCGCTATCTGCCCAACCAGAACTTCCTCGCCTCGAACGCCTATCTCGAAGGGTTCGGCGTCGGTTCCTATGCGAAGATCAGCGCGGACACCTATCAGGGCCTGGTCGCAACGGTCACCCAGAGCAATGTGCCGATCGTCGCGCCCTATGCGCGCTATGATTATTTCGGCGCGCCGGATCAATGGGGCGGGCGGTTCTCGATGGATGCCAGCGCCTATAACATCGCGCGCCAGGTCGGCACCAGCAGCCGCAGGGTGGCTGTGGTGTCGAACTACGATCTGCCGGCGACCGGGCCGGACGGAATTTTGTTGGATAGCCGGGTGCGGTTGATCGCGGCGGGTTACGATTCCTCCAAGCTCAACGAACAGCCGAACTATTCGAATGTCGGCTCGGCCGAGACCGCGCGCGCCATTCCTATCGGGGCGATTTCGGCGCGCTGGCCGCTGGAACGCAGCGCAGGGGATTGGGGTGAGCAGATCATCGAGCCGCGCGTGCAGCTCGAGGTGGCACCGAATTACGGTGTAACGCAGAATCAGGTGATCCCGAACGAAGACAGCCTCGATTTCCAGTTCAGCGACGCCAATCTGTTCAGCCTGCAACGCTTCGGCGGGATCGACCGCTTTGCCGGTGGGTCGCGCGTCGACTATGCGTTGCAGGGGGCGTGGTATCTGCCGGACGGCGCCTATGCGACCGGGTTGATCGGTCAGTCCTACGCGTTTCACAAATCGCTGGTGTATCCGGTCGATAGCGGCCTGAACGGCAATGTGTCCGACATCGTCGGGCGGGCGACGCTCGCACCGGTGTCGTGGCTGAGTTTTACGTATCGGACGCGCCTGTCGCATCAGGATCTGGGCGCGCGAATGATCGACGCCTATGCCACCGTGGGCAACAAGGCGCTGCGGTTCAGCGGTGGGTATTTTTACAGCGCCACCAATCCGTATTACCTGTTCACCCAGGCGGGGGCGCCACCGGCGTCGTATTTCGTGCCGCAGCGTGAAATCACGTTCGGGGCTGCGACCTCGCTGATCCCGCATTGGACCTTTTCGGGTGCCACCCAGCGCAACATCGCGACCGGCAAGTTCGACAACGCGGCCCTTGCCGCCACCTGGCAGAACGAATGCACGGCGGTGAACGTCAGCTTCTACCGCTCGTTCACCTCCTTCAACTACGATCACGGCACCACCACGCTGCTGATCAACATCACGCTCAAAACGCTCGGCAACATCGGATTCAGTGCCCTATGAAATCTTTGCGACCTTATGGTTTTCTGCTCGGCCTCGGAGCTATGGTTGTGGCGTCGCCCGGGATCGCGCGCGCGCAGGATGCGCGGATTGCGGTGGTGGTGAACGGCACGGTCATCACCAATCAGGATGTCGATGCGCGGGCACGGTTGTTCGCCCTCTCGGCCGGGCTGCCACCGACATCGCAGACGCTCGAGCATCTGAAACCACAGATTACCAGCGAATTGATCGACCAGGCGTTGCAGCTGCAGGCGATCGAGCAGAACAAGATCGTCGTGTCGCAGGCGGATATCGCAGCGGCGCTGGCGCGGATCGACAAGGCGAACGGCCTGCCGCCCGACGGGTTGCAGAAAAAGCTCGAAGCATCCGGCGTGCCGTATTCCACCCTGGTCGGTCAGTTTCGCACTGAACTCGGCTGGACCGATGTGTTGAAAAAGAAACTCGGCCCCGACCTGCGGCCGACCAAGGAAGACGTGCTCGCCGAACAGCGCGCGATGAAACACGAACTCGGCGAGACGCAATATCATATCGCCGAGATTTTCATCCCGATCGAACGGCCGTCCGACGAAGGCAACGCGAAACTGTTCGCCCAGACCGTGATCAAGCAGTTGCGCAACGGCGCGCCGTTCCCAGTGGTCGCCGCGCAGTTCAGCCAGAGCCAGAGCGCGCTGACCGGGGGTGACCGCGGCTGGGTCGAGCCCGACTTGCTCGACCCGGCGGTGCGCGCCATCGTGCAGCGGATGCCCGCGGGTGCAATCAGCGATCCGGTGAGGGTGGCCGGCGGCTTCGAAATCGTCAACCTGCTCGGCACGCGCAAATTCGGCGAGGTGAAGGAAACCATCCTGAACATCCGCCAGGTGTTTCTACCGTTCCCGAGCCCGTTCCAGGGTGGTCAGCCCAGTCCGGCCCAGTTGGCGGTGTTGACCCATGCCAACGCGCTACGCGGCGGGTTGCACGATTGTGACGCGGTTTCGGCGGCCAATGCGGCGGTCGGGAACGTTCGCAAGGCCGATCCCGGTCCGGTCAACCTCGCGACCGTGCAGCCGGTGGCATTCCAATCCCTGCTGTCCAGCTTGCCGATCGGGCAGATCAGCCAGCCGCTGGTCTCCCAGCACGGCGTCGCGATGGTGATGGTGTGCAAGCGCGCCACGAGCACAACCGGATTGCCGTCAATTCCCGCGATCGCCAACATCCTGGTGCAGCGCCGCGTTGCGCTCGAATCGCAACAATTGATGGACGCGCTGCATCGCAACGCCGTGATCGAGCGCGATCAGGCGAGCTGACACCATGGCACTGGACCCGCTGCGCGATGTGATCGCGCGGCATGGTCTGGCGACCCGCAAATCGCTCGGGCAGCATTTTCTGCTCGATGGCAATTTGCTGGCCCGCATCGTCCGGGTCGCCGGGCCGCTCGCTGGCGTCAACGTGATCGAGGTGGGGCCGGGGCCGGGCGGCTTGACGCGCGCCATACTCGACACCGAAGCCGCGCATATTACCGCCATCGAGGTCGATCCGCGCGCAATCGCCGCGACATCCGAATTATTGGCCGTGGCGGGCGGACGGTTGGACGTGGTCGCCGGCGACGCCCTCGCGATCGACCTGCGCGCGATCACCGACGCGCCACGGATCATCATCGCCAACCTGCCCTATAACGCCGGCACCGCCATGCTGGTCCGCTGGCTGCATCAGGCGGCGGATTTTCAGGCGATGGTCCTGATGTTTCAGCACGAGGTGGCGGAACGCATTATCGCCGCACCCGGTACGCCACACTACGGCCGCCTCGCGGTTCTCGCGGCACTCACGGTCGATGGCAGTATCGCCATGTCCGTGCCGGCCGCAGCATTTTCGCCGCCGCCGAAAGTAGAATCGGCCGTGGTCCGCCTGATCCCGCACCCCACCCAGCCGACACCAGCACTTCTCACGCGCGTCGGCACCGTCACCGCCGCCGCCTTCGGCCAACGACGCAAAATGCTGCGCGGCTCCCTGAAATCCTTGGGCGGCGCCAATCTGCTCAACCGCGTCGGCATCGACCCCGAACGCCGCGCCGAAACCCTCACCCCCGCCGAATACGTCCGGCTGGCCGAGGCACTGTAGGGCTGGGGTGGGGTGCTGAGGGGAAGCAAGGCCAAGGGGCTCCGCCCTTAGTGGGGGGGGGGGGCGGCGGGGACGAAGCCTCCTGATCTTGCTTCCCCTCAACGCCCCACCCCAGCCCTACAGTTCCCACGATCAGCGCCGGGCGGCCTCCATGATGGCGCGCATGCGGCGGATGGTTTCGGTGAGGCCGATGAAGACGGCTTCACCGACGATGAAGTGGCCGATGTTGAGTTCGCGTATTTGGGGGATGGCGGCGACTTGGGCGACGTTGGTGAAGGTCAGGCCGTGGCCGGCGTGGACTTCGAGGCCGAGGGACGTGGCGATGGTGGCGGCTTCGATCAGGCGGTCGAGTTCGCCGGGTTTGCCGTCGGCGTAGGCGCCGGTGTGGAGTTCGACGACGGGCGCGCCGAGCGATGCTGCGGCCTGGAGTTGGCGTTCATCGGGGTCGATGAACAGGGAAACGCGGATACCGGCGTCGCGCAGGCGGCCGATGCGGGGTGCGAGGGAGCCGTCGTTGCCGGCGACATCGAGCCCGCCTTCGGTGGTGATTTCGGCGCGGCGTTCCGGGACGAGACATGCGGCGTGTGGGCGTTCGCGGCAGGCGATGGCGACCATTTCATCAGTCGCGGCCATTTCCATGTTGAGCGGTACTGGCAAGCTGCGGGCGCGGGTGATGTCGGCGTCGCGGATATGGCGGCGGTCTTCGCGAAGGTGCAGCGTGATACCATCGGCGCCGGCTTCGATGGCGAGGTGGGCGGCGCGGATCGGGTCGGGGTAATCGACGCCGCGGGCGTTGCGCAGGGTGGCGACGTGATCGAGGTTGACGCCGAGTCGTTGGCGGGTCATGCGCGTTGCCCGGCCATGATCGAGGCCATGCGGAGGGCGGCGATCAGGCTGGCGGGGCGGGCGAGGCCTTTGCCAGCGATATCGAAAGCGGTGCCGTGGTCGGGCGAGGTGCGGATGATGGGCAAGCCGAGCGTGATGTTCACGCTGTTCTCCATGTCGATGGTTTTGAGCGGAATGAGAGCTTGGTCATGATACATACAAATCGCCGCATCGTAACCCTGCAGCGCGATCGGGGTGAACATGGTGTCGGGCGGCAGGGGGCCGAATGCGTCGATTCCGGCGGCGCGCAGGCCAGCGATGGCGGGGGCGATGATGCGGGTTTCGTCGTCGCCCATGGCGCCGGATTCGCCGGCGTGGGGGTTGAGCCCGGCGATGGCGAGGCGGGGGGTTGGGATGGCGAAATCGCGGATCAAGGCAGCGTGGGTGATGGTCGCGGCGGTGATGATCGCTTCGGTGGTGAGGGTTTCGATCGCGCGGCGGAGCGAGACATGCACGGTGACCGGCACGACGCGCAGGGCGGGGCCGGCGAGCATCATGATCGGGGTAGGGGTGTTGGTGAGAGCGCCGATGAATTCGGTATGGCCGGGGTGTTTGAAGCCGGCGGTGTAGAGGATGGATTTCGCGATCGGGTTGGTGACCATGGCGCTTGCGGTGCCGGCCATGGCCAGGGCGGTGGCCCGTTCGATGGCGCCGATGATGGCGCCGGCGTTGGCGGTGTCGGGCTGGCCGGGCATCACGGTTGCGGTGAGCGGCATGGGCAGGACGGGCAGGGCGCGCGGGAAGGCGGCGGCGGCGGCGAATGGATGGTCGATCACCTCGATCGGGACGCCGAAGCCGCAGGCCCAATCGACATCGCCGATCAGGCAGAACGGCAGGATGCCGGGGGTGCTGCCCTGCTGCGCGGCGAGCCAGGCGGCGGCGGTGATTTCGCCGCCGATGCCGGCCGGGTCGCCCATGGTCAGGACGATTGGTGCGGTCACGCCTGGGGCTTGGTGTTGGTGCGTTCCAGGACGATTTGCTGGCGATCGAGCCGGTACGCTTTGGTGAACAGGGTTTTCAGCGCGTCGCGATCCTGCACGGGATACCACATGCGGTCGAGCGACAATGTCTGGACCAGACGGAGGGTGGTGCCGTGCATGGTCGCGGATTGCACGAAGCTGCCGACGCTGGTTTTGACCGTGCCGCTTTCGGGCGTTGCCAGCACTTTGTAGCCGGCCGGCAACGTCAGGCTCGTGGTGAAATGCAGCGTGCCGATCGCCCGTTTCACCGGGTAGAGCTGGCTCGGCGAGGCGTTGGTTGCGAGATAATGGCCGATGGCGGTGAAGGCGAAGCCCTTGTGGACGCGCAGCACCACGATGTGGCCAGGGTCGTAATAGCCGGGTGCGCGCCAATGATCGGTCACGATGAAGGGTTTGGTCAGATCGTCGGCGCTGGCGGCGGTGAACGTGCCGGTGCCGACCAGGCCTTCGCCGGAGAGGACCTGTTTGACGACGCGCGGGTAGGCGGCTTTTGGCAGTTGGTCGAGAATGTCGCGCATCATCCAGTCGGTGTAGCCGGTGGCGTGGATGGTGCCGCTGCCGTGTAATGCGCCGTTCGGTGCGATTGTTTCGGCGGTTTGCTGGATATAGGAGGCGGGACCGGCCGGGGTGCGCGCGAGGCTGGAGTGGGCGGAGGCGAGTATCACCGGCTTATCGGCATCGCCCACCGGCAATTCACCCGGTGTCGCGAAACCGGATGTCGGGTCGAGGAAGAGTTTGTATTTCGGCACGTAGACGATCACGTGGTCGATGATGCCGAGATTGACGCGACGGGTGAGGCGATAGACCGCGCTGCCGCCATCGATCAGGGCGGGTTCGGCTTTGATGCCCTTGGCTTTCAGCAGTGCGACCAGTAGGGTTTCGGAGGCCTTGCAATCGCCGTAGCGCCGAGTCAGCGTATGGCCCGCGGCGGCTGGAATCCAGCCCGACAGGCCGGGTTCAATGCCAACCCAGCGGATGTGGGTGGCCGCCCAGTCGTAGAGCGCGTCCATCGCGGCGCGGCCGGTCTTGTTGCCGGTGATCTCATCGGCCAGTTTTTTGACATCCGGCGTCGCCTGAGTTTTTGCGGCCGCGCGGGACCAATAGGCATCGCCCAGGGCCTGCCAGTTGGGGAAGGTGGTGGCGAGGAACATGGGCTCGAACTGCGCGGTGCTGACGGCATCGCCGGGGACGACGTGGTAGGGCGGGTTATCGAGAGTTGCGGTGATGATCTGGGTGTTGCCTTTGACCGTTCTGGTCATTGTGTAGCCGCCGCGCACCGAGGTGAGCAGGTGCAGGCTGGCGGGCGCGCGGACTTCGACCTGTTCATGTCCGGTCAGTTGGCCGGGCGGCACCGCGTCGATCCCGGAGAATTCATTGGGGAAATAGGCCTGGAAGCGATGGATGGTGTAGGTGACATCGAGCTTGCTGCCGCGCTCGACATGGGGGAATTCGATGCTGACGATTTTTGCGTCGCTGAAACTTGGCGCATCGACCGCCGAGGGCGCAGTTTGGGTGTGTACGTCCTTGGCGGTGACGGGGTAGATTTTGCCATTGGGGGCGATGGTCTTGGCTGAGACGAGGTGGAAATGCTCCATCGCAGTGGCGACGAGTTCCTGGATCTGGCCATTGCTCTGCACGCCGTTTTTGGTCAGCGGTTCGATGATCTTGTGGACCGTGCGGGTGTAGGTGCCGTTGGCGGCGAGGGTGAAGGTGTCGCTGTAGGAGAGCATTTTGAACGGCGCGCCTGCGGCGTTCGGGGTGGGCGGTGGGGTTGCAGCGGCGGCCGCGATAATGCTCATGCCTGCCATCAACGCGGCCAGTGCCGCGCCGGTTCGAAGCTTCGGAATCATGTGGGCAGCCCTTTCAGATCATCGCGCGACCAGGTTACGTGCTCATCCAGCGGAACAGGTAGAGGCGTGAGTGCGGGTTCCGCAGGAAGGCCATGTTATAGAGCCCCCATGTGGCCATCAGTGCGTTACCGGCAATCACGACGGCATGGACGATCACCGAAAGATGATCGCCGGACGTGGGGGATCGAGCCGCCAATTGCCATAGCAGCCACGCTTGCTCACCGAAGAAGATCGTGTAGCACAACAGGAACGTCTGCCGCATTTTTGTCAGTAGAGGGCTCGGTGCGTCCGCTTGGGGGACGTGCTTAGCTTGTGCCATCGGTTAGTCCAGCATCCAGCGGAGTTCGGGAAACCGATCCAAGGCTGCGGGGTTGAACAGGGCGCAGATGCATTGCACCGCGGTGAACACGCTGGGCACCAGCGGTATGCCCTCGAGGAACAGCCAGACACCGTGGGGGCGTGCTGCGGGTTCGAACGCCATCACGGCAAGGCCGACTAGAAAGACCAACGCCAACAGCAGTCGACCGATGATAAAGTAGCGACGCATGCGCGGTAGCAACATGAGACCTTCCGTCGATCCAACGTGATTGAACGTAACGGATTCGCGGCGGAGGTTCAATCGCCGTTGGGGCTCGTGATTGATGCCCCACGCCTCAAGATCGCGCGAGCGGCCTAGTGTCCCGTCGCAGTGATTACGACTCCTTGATTGATGGCGTGGGGTAGGATTTGGCCATCTTCACTCTTGCCTGATCTGTGGAGAACATCCAGCGG
>NZ_NCJX01000050.1:0-17364 GCF_002282635.1 Acidiphilium sp. 34-64-41
GGACGTCAGGCAGCCCAACACAGACGCTACCGGCCTACCATCCGTCCTACGAACGAACGAAAGGGAAAAATTGCGCTGTTCAGAGGTTCCTTAACGGGGGTCCAGGGGGCAGAGCCCCCTGGCCTTCTTGACCTCAGCCATCCCCCCATCATCAGCGGCGATCGACGGCGAAGCGGCCGGGGCCGGTTGAGGCGAGGATGAGCAGGCCGCCGCAGATGGAGAGGTCGAGGAAGCACTGGATTTCGGCGGCGGCGGCGGTGGGGCCGTGCATCAGCCAGAACCGGTGGGTGAGCCAATTGGCGCCGAAGGTGAAGAGGATGAGGATGAGGGCGCCGATGCGGGCGCGCAGGCCGAGGGCGACCATGAGGCCGCCGGCGAGTTCGCAGGCGATGGCGATGATGCCGCCGAGTGTGGGGTATGGCGCGTGCAGGTGGGTGAGCAGGTGGACGATGCCGGGCCAGCCCATGAGTTTACTGAGTCCGGCCTGGAGGAAGACGGTTGCGAGGGCGAGGCGTCCCAGCAAAATACCGATATCTGACGTGCCGCGCTGCGTGGTTTTCATCGGGTCTCCTCGTACTGTATGATAATGGCGTTATATGTGTGATCGGCCGCGGTGCCTATTCAACGAAAGCCAGACCATGAGCGACAGCAGCATTCTTGATCTTGCGGGGTTGGCGGCGACGCCGGTGGCGCGCGATCCGTTCGACCATGTGGTGATGCGTGGGTTTGTGCGGCCGGAGCGGCTGGCTGGTGTGGTGGCCGGGTTACCGGCGCTGGGCAGCCGGGGCAGTTTTCCGATCGAGTCGGTCAAGCTGGGCGCGGATGCGGCGGCTTTGACGCGGGAGATGAAGGGCGATGGGTTTCGCCGGGTGATTGCCGAGAAATTTGGGCTCGATTTGGCGGGTGCGCCGGTGATGATCACGTTGCGTGGGCAGACTGGCGAGCGGGATGGGCAGATCCATTGTGATTCGGTGGCCAAGCGGGTGACCGTGCTGTTGTATCTCAACCCGGCGAGCGAGGCGTGGGCGCGCCAGGATGGGTGTCTGCGGCTGCTGCGGGGGCCGAATGATCTGGAGGATTATGCGGTGGAGGTGCCGCCGGTGGATGGCACGCTGCTGGTGTTTCCGAACGGGCCGACGAGTTGGCATGGGCATCGCAGCTTTGTCGGGCGGCGGTATACGGTGCAGCTGAATTACATGACGACCGATGCCAAGGCGAAGTATGAGATGCGCCGGCATCGGGTATCGGCGTTGGTCAAGCGCTTGTTGCCGGCCGCCTAGCGTGTCTGATTCCAGGACGATTGCGGCGCCCCGGCTGTGGTCCAGCCGGCAGGTTCTGTTGCTGGCGGGGGTGTTGCTGATCGCGGCCAATCTGCGGCCGGGCATTACCTCGGTTTCGCCGTTGCTGGTGCCGATTGGGGCATCGTTGGGGTTGAGCAGTTTCGGCTTGATCGCGCTCGCGACGATTCCGGTGATCTGTTTTGCGGCGTTGGCGCCGGTGAGTCTGCCGTTGCAGCGGCGGTTCGGGCTGGAGACGGTGGTGCTGGGGGTTTTGACGCTGCTGTGCGCGGGGTTGGCGATTCGCCTGATCGATGCGGCGCCGGCGCTGTTTATCGGGACGGTGCTGGCCGGTTCGGCGATTGCGGTGGGGAATGTGCTGATCCCGGCGATCGTGAAGCGGGATTTTGCCGGGCGGGTCGGGCTGGTGACCGGGCTTTATATCACGACGCTGTATATCACGGCCTCGACGGCGGCGGGGGTGAGTGTGCCGTTGGCGCAGGCGAGCGCGCTGGGCTGGCGTTTCGCCCTGGGTGCCTGGGCGGGGCCGGCGGTGATCGCGGTGATCGTGTGGTTGCCGCAGTTGGCGCATGGCGCGACGCGGGCGCCGTTACAGTATCGGGGTGGCGGGCTTGCGCTGATGGCGCGCAGCCCGCTGGCCTGGGCGGTGGCGATGTTCATGGGGCTGCAATCGCTCGGTTATTACGCGGTGCTGTCGTGGTTGCCGGCGATGCTGCACCAGGTGGGGATTTCGCAGGCGGAGGCGGGGTTGATGCTGTCGGTGAGTACGCTGGTGGCATTGCCTTCCACGTTGATCACGCCGAGTCTGGCGGCGCGCAGCCGGGATCAGCGCGGCTTGACGAGCGTGGTACTGGCGGTGACGCTGCTGGGGTATATTGGGCTGATGGTGGCACCCGGCGCGGCGCCGTGGCTGTGGATTGTGATGATCGGGCTCGGCCAGGGCGCGATGTTTCCGTTGGCGATGACGTTTATCGTGCTGCGGTCGAACGGGCCGACCGAGGCGATGGCGCTTTCGGCGTTTTCGCAGACGATCGGGTACGCGGTATCGATTGCCGGGCCGCTGGGGATGGGCGCGTTGCATGCTGCGACCGGGCAATGGTGGCCGGCGATGGCGTTTGTGGCCGCGACGGTGGTCCCGCTGCTGTGGTTCGGGTTGCGGGCGTCGCGGCCGGAGACGATCAGCCTGTAGGTCAGGTTCTGGTCTGGATGTGGGATTCCAGGAACCATAGCGACTCGTCGAGTTTGCGGGACACGCCAGTCAACAGATCGGCGGTATCGGCGTCGCCGGCTTCGTCGGTTTCATCGATGGTCTTGCGTACCGCGTTGCCGACATCGCCGAAGCGTTCGATCAGGGCGTGCAGGTGATCGGTCGTGCTGTGGATATCGGTCGGGTAGGGTGCAAGTTTGCTGGTTTTGGCCACGGTTTGCGTGGTGCCGAGAGCGGTACCGCCGAGTTGGGCGACGCGTTCGGCCATTTCATCGACCAGCGGATCGATCTCGTTGCGCAGTTTGTCAAAGAACTCGTGGATTGCGATGAAATCCGGGCCTTTGACGTTCCAATGCGCCTGCTTGATCGCGAGGGCGAGATCGATGCTGTCGGCCAAGCGGGCGTTCAGCAGGTCGATCGAGGTGTGTTTGGTGTTGGCCGGCATGTCGTTGCGGGTGGCGAAAAGTTTTGCCATGGTTTGCGCTCCTTTTGGTAAGCCAGAGAGGTGATGATGGCCGGATTACGGGGCAAGCCGCAGGCTGATGACGTTAATGACAGGCCGTAGTCTGCCGCCGGATTGCCAGACGGTCAGTTTTTATGCATTTTCAGAATATGGCCAATTTACTTGAATTGTCCCCTGATAGTCGGCCGGATGCGAATTTGCACATCATGGTTGTCGTGGCATTCAAGTTCAGGGCCGCCCGGCTGCGCCATCTGTTCGAAGTTGCGACCGGCTTTGGCGAATACACCGACGCGGCGGTGGATTTCATTGTAACGACGACGGCGGACGATGCAGAGCTTGCCACGCTGGAGCGTTCGCTCGTGGCGTTGCGCACGAGCGGGATGAGAGTATCGTTTCGGCAGGTGCCGTTCGACCCTGCCGCACCCTATCGGGTGACCTGGGCGCATAAGACCCTGCTCAGGGAGGCCTTTCTGCCGGACCCCCGCTATTCGCATTTCATCTACGTGGAAGATGACATTCGTCTCTCGCACCTCAATTTTTCGTACTTCAGGCTGTTTCGAGAGCAACTGCGGCCTTATGGACTGCTGCCGGGTTTTTTGCGCTACGAGTTCAACGATATGGATTACCACACGTATCTCGTTGATCATCGGGAGCCGACAAAGATCGCCGATATGCCCGGCGTCGATCTGGGCGACATTCGCTTTGTCAATGTCGATACACCGTATCAGGCCTGTTTCGTGCTCGATCGTGAACTGGCGGCCGAACATGCGGCGGGACCGTCCTTCGATGTCGAGGCCAGCAAGATATACGGGCATGGTGAGGCGGAGCGCGCAAATCTGGCGTTCAGCTTTGAGAATATCCCGACATCCGGAGGATTCACCAGCCGATATGCCATGCCGCTCGACCGTAAGACCGGGCTACCGCTCCATGCGGCGCTGATCCGTCACCTGCCCGATAACTTCACCAACCGGGTACCGCCGGTCCTGAAGTTCGGCACACTACCGGTCGAGGCGATGTTTCGGTCCGACAAGAGTTCGGGGACCCCTCACCGGCACCCCGCGAACCCAGGCGAGTAGGGGACCGGTCGGGCGCTGACCGGGGGCGGTCGCGGGGGTCGAGCCGGCTAGCCACGCCGGCACCGAACGTGCGGGGTCAGGCCTTACGGAAGCCATCGATGATCGTGTCGCCGCCGGCCATCAAGGCGGCATCGTGCCGGCCCAGGACCGCCGCCGCCGCGGAACCGGAACAGGCGGCCGGCCTTGCGGCATGAGCACGTAGATGAAATGGCTGGGCGATTGTGCGCGATGGAGCGCTGCGACCGCGCGCATCGCCGGTGGAGTCAGCACAGAACGGCGACGCTGCGCGCGCGGGCGGCTTCGGCGAGGGTATGGTCGAAGGTGGCGATGGTGGGCACCGAGGCGCTCGGCGATGGCGATGTGCAGGGCGTCGCTGGTGCGGAGTGAGGTGTCGAGGCGACAGATGCACGCTTCGGCAGCGTTGATGTCGGCTGTGATTGTTTGAACCTGCACTGTAAGGCGCGCGCACCATGCATCGAAGACCGTAAAGGCTGAATGCGCGGTTGCGTTATCGGCTGGGTTCATGCGGGGCGGTTTTGGCTTGATTGGCTTGAGGGTGACAACGGGGGTGCCGTGACGGGTGATAATGATCTCTTCACCCGCCAGAGCCCGATCGATCAAGGCCGACAGATTATTCTTGGCTTCGACGACGCTTTGCATAGGGTGCAATATAGCCAGAGACTGGCTATATTGCACTTGAAAGTTTGTTGCTACTTCTTTTACAAAAAAGTAGCGCTGACTTACTCTGCCGCGTCTTCCCGACGTGCCTTGCCGCCGACCTGATCGGAGATATCGGCGCCGGTTGCCTGATCAACCACGCGCATCGACAGCTTGACCTTGCCGCGATCATCAAGCCCGACCATTTTCACCTTCACGACATCGCCGGCCTTGACCACATCGCCCGTGCGGGCAACGCGGCCCTGGGCGAGTTCGCTGATGTGAACCAGGCCGTCGCGGGCGCCGAAGAAGTTCACGAAGGCGCCGAAATCGGCCACTTTCACGACCTTGCCGGTGTAGATCATGCCGACTTCCGGCTCGGAGGTCAGGCCGCGGATTTTGTCGATCGCTTTCTGGGCCTGCTCGTCGGAGGTGGCGGCGATCTTGATGGTGCCGTCGTCCTCGATGTCGATCTTGCAGCCGGTCTGTTCGACGATTTCGCGGATCACCTTGCCGCCGGTGCCGATGACGTCGCGGATCTTGTCCTTCGGTACGGTGATCACGGTGATGCGGGGGGCATTTTGCGAGACATCGTCACGCGAGCCCTGCAGCGCCTTGGCCATTTCACCGAGGATGTGCATGCGGCCATCCTTCGCCTGATCCAGCGCGATCTTCATGATCTCGAACGTGATCGAGGTGATCTTGATGTCCATCTGCAGGCTGGTGATGCCTGAGGCGGTGCCGGCGACCTTGAAATCCATGTCGCCGAGGTGATCCTCGTCGCCCAGGATGTCGGACAGCACGGCGAAGGCGCGGTCTTCCTTGATCAGGCCCATCGCGATACCGGCGACGGGGCGAACCAGCGGCACGCCGGCATCCATCAGCGCGAGCGAGGTGCCGCAGACGGTTGCCATCGAGGATGAGCCGTTGCTCTCGGTGATTTCCGAGACCACCCGCAGCGTGTAAGGGAACTTGTCTTTGCCGGGCAGCAGCGGGTGGATGGCGCGCCAGGCGAGCTTGCCGTGGCCGACTTCACGCCGGCCGGGGCTGCCGACGCGGCCGGTTTCGCCGACCGAGAAGGGAGGGAAGTTGTAGTGGAGCATGAAATGCTCGCGGTACTCGCCCTCGATCGCGTCGATCAATTGCTCGTCCTGCGCGGTGCCGAGCGTTGCGACCACCAGGGCCTGGGTTTCGCCGCGGGTGAACAGGGCGCTGCCGTGGGTGCGTGGCAGAACACCGACTTCGGCCACGATCGGGCGGACGGTTTTGGTATCGCGGCCGTCGATGCGGATGCCGTTGTCGAGGATCGCGTTGCGGACGATGTCGGCTTCGAGTTCCTTGAACATGCCCTTTGCCTTGTCGGCGGGCAGGCCTTCCTCGGTCAGTTTTTTCAGCGTGTCGGATTTGACTGCGCTGAGTTTTTCGTGACGCGCGGTCTTTTCCTTCTCGTCATACGCGGCGCGCAGGCCTTCACGGGCCAGCGTGTCGATCCGGGCGGCGAGGGTCTTTTCCTCTTCGCTGGTTTCGCTCAGCGTCCAGGGCTCCTTGGCGGCGTGTTCAGCGAGTTCGACGATCGCCTGGATCACCGGCTGGAATGCCTTGTGACCGAACGCGACGGCGCCGAGCATGATGTCCTCGGAGAGTTCATGCGCTTCGGATTCGACCATCAGCACGCCCTCGGCGGTGCCGGCGAGCACGAGGTCGAGCTTGCTTTCCTTGATCTGGGCCGAGGTCGGGTTGAGCACGTATTCGCCATCGATATAGCCGACGCGGGCGGCGCCGACCGGGCCGAAGAACGGCATGCCGGACAGGGTGAGTGCGGCGGACGAGGCGACCAGCGAGAGAATATCCGGCTCGTTCTCGAGGTCATGGCTCAGGACGGTGACGATGATCTGCACTTCGTTCTTGAAACCATGCGGAAACAGTGGGCGGATCGGACGGTCGATCAACCGGCAGGTCAGTGTTTCGCGGTCGGTCGGGCGGCCTTCACGCTTGAAGAAACCGCCGGGAATGCGGCCGGCGGCGAAGAATTTTTCCTGGTAGTTGACGGTGAGCGGGAAGAAATCCTGCCCCGGCTTGACCGATTTGGCACCCACGGCCGTGGCGAGCACCACGGTATCGCCATAGGAGGCCACCACGGCGCCATCGGCCTGGCGGGCGACCTTGCCGGTTTCCAGGATCAGCTTGCGGCCACCCCAGTCGAGTTCCTTGCGGAAATATTTATCGAACATCATGCAGTCCTTCACAACAACAGGACCGGCACGGCGGGGCATGGAGCGGCGTGAAGCGGGGCCAGCGTCTCGGGCGGCATGGGTCGGGCTGGGAGGGTCAACTCACAGCCACGGGCCATGTGGCCGGAAACGCCGGAGATACCCGGCATTCCACGCAACCGAATGACCTGAGCCGTTCCGATCGCATCCGGGAGACCATTCTCCCGGTTCATCCACGCTTCAATCAGCGCGCGACGCCATTATAGCGCAGATCGGGCGATACCGCTACTGCTTCGTGATGGGGCTTATCGGGTTGCGGGATTAGCTTGTCATCGGGAGTCGGGCGAAGAGGAAGGGAAGGTCTTCTTTTTTGTGAACAAAAAAGAAGCAAAAAAAACTTTGTTAATCTGGGTTCGTGCCGGTTCAAACGCCCGTGGCCCAGACTCAGAAAGTTTTTTGCTTCTTTTTTTCAAAAAAGAAGCGCTTTCTTTCCACTTTTATTGGTTATCGGTGTCTATGCAAGCCACGACGCTGCCAGAGCATCGAGACTTCGCTTCACGCCGCGCCATCAATTAGGCGGGCAGGATTGACCTTGCCTGCCGTCGCGCGCTTGGTATTCAACCCATGAGCGATAGTAGTCCGACCCTCGAATGCACCAACGGCGTGGCACGGTTACGGCTGAACCGGCCGGCACAGCGCAATCGGTTAGGGGCGGATGACATTGCCGTGTTGCGCGGACACCTTGCGGCGGTCGCCAATGATCAAGCGGTACGGATCGTGGTATTCGAGGCTGTGGGAACCGTGTTTTCCGCGGGGTTCGACCTCGATGCGTTGGCGGGCGGTGATTTCGGTGATGCCGAGGATGGGCCGGGCGGGATTGGTGCGGTGGGGTCGGCGCTGGCGGGGCTGCCGCAGCCGAGCATCGCGCGGCTGCATGGCAATGTGTATGGCGGCGCGGTCGATCTGGCGCTGGCGTGCGATTTTCGGGTCGGCGTCGAAACCATGGAATTGCTGATGCCGGCGGCGCGGATCGGGCTGCATTATTATCGATCCGGGCTTGAGCGCGCGGTGCAGCGGATCGGGCCGGATGCGACGCGGCTGCTGTTCGTGCTGGCGGAACCGGTGGGGGCGCAGGCGTTGCTGCGGCTGGGGTATCTGACGCATCTGGTTGCACCGGAGGCGCTGGATGCGACGGTCGATGCGCTGGCGGCGCGGCTGCTCGCCAATGCGCCGCTCGCGGTGCAGGGGATGAAAGCGGCGATCGGCGCGCTGGCGCAGGGCGCGCTCGACAAGGTTCGGTTCGCCGAGGGCCTGACGGCGGCGCACCAGAGCGCCGATTTTCACGCAGCACTGGCGGCGCTCGGCCGCAAGACCGTCAGGCGCGCAGATTGAACGCGGCGAGTGCCGCCAGATCGCGTTCGCCCCAGCCCTCGCGCACGGCATCGTGCACCTGACCGCGCACGGATAAGGCTAGCGGCAGATCGAACCCGGCCTCACCGCCGACCTCGTCGATCAGGCGTAGATCTTTTTCGACCGCATCGAGCGAGAAACCGACCACCGAAGCGGGTTTGCCGCCGATTTCAGACAGGATGGCCTCGCGCCGCAGGCCGATTGCCGGTGCACCGCCGGGGCTCTGGCCGATGATCGAGACCACGCGGTCGGCCGGGATGCCGTAATCGCGCGTCATCAGGATCGATTCGCCGAGCGCCTGGAACGCTGCCAGCAACGGCAGGTTGATGGCGAGTTTCATTGCCGAAGCGGCTTCGGGTTCCGCGAAGCGTTCGATCCGGTCGCACAGATCGTTCAACACCGGCAGGGCGCGCTCGATCGCAGCCGCCTCGCCGCCGGCAAGGCCGAGGAGCTTGCCAGCGCGGGCGGGGCCGACCGTGCCGCCGACCGGGCAGGCAACGAACGCACCGCCGACCGCGCGCACGGCTTCGGCATTGGCGAGCATGTCACGCGGTTTCAGCGTGCTCATGTCGAGGATGACGGTGTCTTTCAGATCGGCCGCGAGCAGCCCGGCGTCGCCGTGATAGACCGGGCGGGCAGCCTCTTCATCGAGCAGCATCACGATCACGATATCCGCGCTGGCGACGGTTTCGGCCGGGCTGGCTTTGACGGTGAGACCCTGGATTGCCGCGGCGCGGGATGCCGTGCGGTTCCAGCCACTGACCTGATGGCCGCGCTCGATCAGCCGCGCGGCCATTGCCGCACCCATCCGCCCCAATCCGACCATGCCAACCCGTACGCTCATGCATAAGCTCCTGAAATAATGTCCGGTTGGGGATATGGTCGCGCGGCGGCCATGAAAAAAGCCGGAGGGTGGGGCCCTCCGGCTTTCGTTATCAGTTCGTCATTCGAAACGAAGCTCAGCCGGGTGCGGGCACCGGGCCGAGGCCGCCGGATTTGGGCATGTCCGGCTTTTGCGAGGTGGGCACCGAGGCGCGGCGGTTGTCCGGCGCGGGTTCGTCGACCACTTTGCGCACCACCGGATCACCGCGCAGGACGGTGGTGATCTCGTCGCCCGACAAGGTTTCGTATTCGAGCAGCCCGTTGGCGAGGCGGTGCAACTCATCGATCCGCTCGGTCAGGATGCGCTTTGCCTCGCTATAGGCATGATCGATCACCGCGCGGATCTCGTTATCGATTTCCTGAGCCGTCGATTCCGACACGTTCTTGTGCTGGGTGACCGAATGGCCGAGAAACACTTCCTGATCGTTGCCGCCATAGGCGATCATGCCGAGCTTGTCGCTCATGCCCCATTCGGTGATCATCCGGCGCGTGATGTCGGTCGCCTGCTTGATGTCGCCGGAGGCGCCGTTCGAGACGTTTTCGGGTCCGAAGATGATTTCCTCGGCGGCGCGCCCCCCCATCGCCTTGACCAGTTCGGCGAGGATTTTGGCCTTGCTCATCGAATAGCGGTCACCTTCCGGCAGACTCATCACCATGCCCAGGGCGCGGCCGCGCGGAATGATCGTGGCCTTGTGCACCGGGTCGCATTGCGGCTGCGCGATCGAGCAGAGTGCATGGCCGCCTTCGTGATAGGCGGTCATTTTCTTCTCGTCGTCGCTCATCACCAGGCTGCGGCGCTCCGCACCCATCATGACCTTGTCCTTGGCATATTCAAACTCGGACATCGCGACGACACGCTTGCCGATCCGCGCGGCGAGCAATGCGGCCTCGTTGACGAGATTGGCAAGATCGGCACCGGAGAAGCCCGGCGTGCCGCGCGCAATCACCTTGGGGTCGACATCGGCGGCCAAGGGCACTTTACGCATGTGAACCTTAAGGATCCGTTCACGCCCGTTCACATCCGGGTTCGGCACCACCACCTGACGGTCGAACCGGCCCGGGCGCAGCAACGCGGGGTCCAGAACGTCCGGCCGGTTAGTCGCGGCGATCAGGATGACGCCTTCGTTGGACTCGAACCCATCCATCTCGACCAACATCTGGTTGAGGGTCTGTTCGCGTTCATCGTTGCCGCCGCCGAGACCGGCGCCGCGATGGCGACCGACCGCGTCGATTTCATCGATGAAGATGATGCAGGGGGCGTTTTTCTTGCCCTGCTCGAACATATCGCGCACCCGCGAGGCACCGACACCGACGAACATTTCAACGAAATCCGAGCCCGAGATCGTGAAGAAGGGAACATTCGCTTCCCCCGCAATCGCGCGGGCGAGAAGGGTTTTACCGGTGCCGGGCGGACCGATCAACAGCACGCCCTTGGGGATCTTGCCGCCGAGCCGCTGGAATTTCTGAGGGTCGCGCAGAAACTCGACGATTTCCTGTAACTCGCCCTTGGCTTCCTCGATACCGGCAACGTCGTCGAACGTCACACGGCCTTGTTTTTCGGTCAGCAACCGAGCGCGGGACTTGCCGAAGCCCATCGCGCGACCGCCGCCACCCTGCATTTGGCGCATGAAGTAAATCCACACCCCGAGCAACAGAATCATCGGCGCCCAGGAGATCAGGTAATGGATCAACGGGTTGACCGGCGGGTTGAGCGGCTTGGCAACGACGCGGACCTTGTTGCTGATCAGCGTGTTGACCAGTGCCGGATCGCTCGGCGCATAGGTCTCGAAGGTCGAGCCGGATTTCAGCGCGCCGGTAATATCGTGGCCACGAATCGTGACATGATCGACCTTGTTGGCGCTCACCTCAGACATGAATGTCGAGTAAGCGACCTGGGTGCCGTGATCGGCCTCCGTGGTGGCCGGCTGGAACATGTTGAACAGAAGCACGAAGAACAGTGCGATGATCACCCATACCAGAAGATTACGCCCTAGATTATTCATCAACCTTAATCCAGTTCTGTTGTCACCCGGGTTTCAGTCCGGGGTAGCCGGGACGCCGGCCAAACGTTGCATAGCCATGCCAAACTAATCGAGCCAAACCAAATCAGGGTGCTACCATGGCACGCCGCGCCGTTGACCGCTACCCAAAGTTTGACATGGGGATCGGCGGCGAATTTCCTATCCCACGGCTGATCATGTCGCGGGGTTGTGCGTCGCTTGGGCGGCGGGGTTAGGTGGTGGCAGTGGTGCGGGTGCGAACGGCGCCGCGACGACCGGTGCGGGTGGCGTGAAGAGCAGGCTGTCGTCGGCCCCCGGCTGGCAATTCGGCTGGCAATGCGGCACCGCGACGACCGCACCGTTTCGGAAAAACGCCGGCAATGCGCGCAAAACAGCACTCGGCAGGCCAGTGCGGCTACGGCAGCGGGCGGCGTGGGCGCTGAGGGCGCCGATTGTTTCCGCGGCGGGCGGGGGGTGGCGAAGCCGAAAACGACCGTCCCAGAGCGTGCCGGGGCGGGCGGGCGCCGGCGGCGCGCAGGCGGCAGGCTCGCGGCAGAGCAGCCAGCCGGGACCCAGCCGGCCGGCGCGCATGATGTGCACGCCGCCCAGGGTTGCAGGGCGCAGGGCCTTGGCCAGGCGATCGATCGAGGCGCGGGCGGGCGAGTAGACGGCGCCGCCGATCGCGCGGATCAGTGCGGCCAGGGCGGCGGGCGGCAGGTGGTCGGCGCGAAGCAGGGCGAAACCGGCCGGGTCGATCCGTGCATGGTCAGCGAGGTAACGCGCCGCTTCGGTCTGGGTTGCGACATGCGCTGTTGTGGCGGCGGCGCGCGTTGCGGGTTGATGGGCACGCACGCGCGCCCGTTCGAACCGCGGATCGGCGTTCGAGGGATCATCGATCCAGGCGACATCCAGTTGGCGCAGATGCGCGCGCAGGTCGGCGGGGGTGCAGGCGAGCAAGGGGCGCAGGAGCACGATGTCGTGACGGGCGGCGAAACCGGCCATGCCGGCGGCACCGCCGGGGCCGCGGGCGGCGCGCATGGCCAGCCCCTCCGCTTGATCCGCCGCGTGATGGCCGAACAGCAGATGCGCCACGCCGGCGGCGGCGGCGGCGGTTGCAAGAGCGTGATGCCGGGCGATTCGCGCGCGTTCCTGCATTGCCGAACCGGGTGGGATGGCGAGCGTGATGATCTGGCCAGCGATGCCGCGCGCGTGCAGCCGCGCGGCGGTGAGGGCCGCTTCGCCGGCGGCGGCGGGGCGCAGGCCGTGATCGACGATCAGGGCCAGAATTGTGCCGTTGCGCGCTCGCGTCCAGTCATGCGCCAGCAACGCGAGGGCCGTGCTGTCAGCCCCGCCGGAGACGGCGACGGCCAGATGCGGCTGGGGACCGAACGGGCCGAGGTCGCGCATCGCGGCGTCGAACGCGGCCGCGAGCGGGGTTTGCATCGACGAGCCGGGGGCGGTTCTCAGGTTACGCGGGCATCAGCCGCAATGGGCGCGAACGCGCGCCAGATGGATGCGGGTGGCGAGGCTAGCCGAGGGTGATGAAAACTGGCTGGCCAGCGAATCGAGCGTGTCGCAGGCTTCCTGGTTCTGGTGGATAGCGGTGAGCGATCCGGCGAGGCCCAGCAGCGCGTCCGGCGCGTTGGGACCGGCACGGTTCGCGTTATAGGCATCGTCATACGCGATGGCGGCGCCCTGATGGTCGCCTTGATGATCGAGCGCCTGAGCCAGCGTCAATTCGGCGGCGCCCTTGGCAGCATTTTTACCCTGGTGGGCGATGACGGCGCGGGAATCAGCGGCGGCAGCCTTGTAATCACCGCCGGCCAGCGCGCGGCGGGCGGCGGTGATCGAGGCTTCGACGCGCGGGGTGCGGGCGGCAGCCGGTGCGGGCGTGGGCGCTGGCGGCGGCGCGGCTGTTCCCTGGCCGGGGGCGGCGGTAGCGCCGTTCTGGCTCAACTGGAATTTCAGATTGCCGATTTCCTGCTTCAGTTCGTCATGCTGGGTGGCAACCTCGTGCTCCAGCGTATCGACCCGGCCGCGCAGGTTCTGCACCTGATCGGTCAGGGTCTGGATCTGTTGGAGCATGTTGGGCAGGAGCGCACTGCTCGATGCGGCACCGCCGCCGCTCGACTCCGGGGCAGGGGCCGCCAGGGCGGAATTACCGTTGCCTTGCTGGCCCGATTGCATCTCCTGCTTGAGTTCGAGAATCTGGTTCTCGAGCGCGATGCCCTCACGGCTGGAAATCATCTGGGCACGGGCAACGCTTGCGGGGGCCAAGGTGGCCACGGTCACTCCGGCAAAGGCGAGGCTTGCAATCGGCAGGGCGGTCAACATGAGACGGCGCATGAAACATCCTCAGGGCGGTTGGCGCGCAGGGCGCAGCCTTATGTAGGGCAATTGCTCGCGTCCTTGAAGATGGGACGCCCAAAACGCAAATCGGCGACCCGCTCAGGCGGGTCGCCGATCGTTTGGCCCAGCGCGCGTGATCAGCGGATCACGCCACCGACGAGACGTTCTTAGTGGCAGCTCTGGGGGTTGAAGCCCTGAACCGAGGTGATCGCGACGCGATCCTGAGCATAGTCTGCCGAGGTGTTGCCCGGCGAAACGAGGCAGGACTTGCCGTAGCCGACGGTCTGGACGCGCGACGGCGAGACGCCTTTGGCGACCAGATAGTCGCGTGCGGCGTTGGCGCGGCGCTTGGACAGCGCCAGATTGTAGGTTTCGGTGCCGCGCGGATCGGCGTTGCCGGCGACCAGAACGTCGACGTTCGGGTACTTGCCGAGCCAGCCGGCCTGGCGGTCGAGCGTCGCCTGATCGGCACTGGTCAGGCCGGATTTGTTGAAGCCGAAGAAGGCGCGATCGCCGACATCGGCGACGAGCTGCTGCTCACTGCCGGGCGCGGGGCCGGTGGAAGCGGCCATCGCGCCGGAGCCCGTGGATGCAGTTTGGGTTTTGGGGGCGTTGGAGCACGCCGCCAGCAGGGCAACAGCCGCAAGTGCGCCCAGAGCTTTGATTTTCATATGTACCGTCCCGGTGTTTGGTGCCAAAGTTGAAAGTCGCCGACACAGTATCGGCCGCGTCGTCAGTCTGTGGTGCTATTCCAGCCCGTTCACCCGAAGCACGGCTGAACGAGCGTCAACCACGCAGACAATAAGCGGACTGCAATACGGCGTAATCGATCGCTGCGATGTTGTGCATCGACCATTTCGCTTAAGCAGCATCTATTCCGGTTGCAGGGCTGGTTCAAGCGGCTTCACGCAACTTCGTTCGATCCGGCCGATGGTTTCCGGCAATTTCGTCGAAACGCGACTTTTTTGACACGGTTGTGTGAGATTTTGTTGGGAATTTAAGGATCTGGCACTAATTATTTTCGCCAAAAGTAACGGTACGTTAATCAATCTGGGCGATATTTGGCGAAGGGACCTTTGGTCTCCGTTTCCTCCCAACAGCCACGGGTCAATCCGTGGTCACCTTATAGAGTGTGGCGGGTTCGACCCCACCACACTCTCTTTTTTGGAACCGTATCCCGCCAGATCGGCACGCCGTGTCATCAGAGTGCCTATTTCGGCTGGAAGCCGGGCACACCGAGTTGCCAGAACAGGAATGCGTCCTGATCCGCCATCGAGCGGACTTCCTGATCCTTGGTCGAGCCGATGCCGTGACCGGACTGATAGCTGACGCGCAGCAAAACCGGCCTGCCGGAAGTGCTGGCAGCCTGTAGGCGGGCCGCGAACTTGCCAACCTCCCACGGTTCCACGCGCGGGTCGTTCGCGCCGGTCACCGCGAGAATCGCCGGATATTTCACGCCGTTGCGGATATGGGCCATTGCGTCCATCGCATAGATCCAGTGAAAATCGGGCTCTTTCAGCACGTTGCCGAACTCGATTTCGTTGGGCGGTCCGTTCGGGCTGAACTGCATGCGCAGGGCATTGGTATCGCCGTGGCTGTCGATCGCGGCGGCGAACAGATCGGGCCGCCAGGCCACCGCACCGCCGATCGTGATGCCGCCGGCCGAACCGCCCTCGCCGGCCAGATGCGCCGGCGACGTGTAGTGATGATCGACCAGATATTGGCCGGCCGCGATGAAATCGAACACGGTGTTGATCTTGGTCGCCTTCATGCCCGCCTTGTGCCACGCATCGCCATACCAGCCGCCGCCGCGGACATGCGCGATCGCGATGATGCCGCCGTGGTCGAGCCAGGGCAGGAACGTCGGTGCAAAGAACGGCGTGATGGTGATGCCGTAGCTGCCGTAGCCGATCAGCAGGGTCGGGGCCTTGCCGTCGAGCTTGGTGGTTTTTTTCATGATGATCGAGACCGGGATCATCGTGCCGTCCCACGACACCACCTTGACCTCGCGCGATAAGATGCCGGCGAAGCTGACTTTTGGCGGGGTTTGCAGGTTGGTATTGGTCACGGCACCGGTGGCCGGCGCATAATCATACCACGCCGAGGGCGTGGTCCAGCCCGCGAGATGGAACCAGACGCCCGCACCATCCGGGTCCGCGAGGATCTGGCCGAGACCGCCCTGGAACGGCATGGCCGCCGAGCGCGTTGCACCGGTGCCGTAGGCGACGCGCTTGATGCGACCCATGCCGTCGTGCATCGCGCCGACATAGAGGGCATGGCGGCCGGCGGCGAGGCTGGTGATCACGTCATCGCTCGGCGGCACCACGGTTTTCGGCGCGCTCGATCCGGCGAGATCGTAGCTGACCACCTTGAAACGAGGTGCGCCGTTCGGCGTGATCACATCCAGCCGGTCGCCATGCAGGGCGAACCCGGCCATCTGCACGTTGCGGCCGGCGATTTTATGCCAGACCGGCGTGCCGGCTTCGAGATCGCTCAATTTTGTGGCGTAGATATCGTCGATCGACTGGAGTTCCTCGTTCTCGGTGAACAGGCCGAGCGCGTAGGACGAGTGCGGCGCGGTCACCACCAGGGCGTCCTGCGCGAAGGTCATTGGCGCGGCGGGCGACACTTTCCAGCCGAATACCGGCTTGTCGGTCGCGCCGGTGCCGTCGGTGGCGCTCAACAGATGCAAATAATCCCGGCTTTTCTGATAAAAATCGGTCACCGGGTCCTTCGGGCCGAATTTATGCAGCCGGTAGTAAATGAAGCCTTTGGAATCCGGCAGCCAGGCGATCGGTGGGAAATCGGTATCGTCACCGTCGATCCGGGTGATGCCGATCGGCAGGAGTTTGCCGGTCGCCACATCGAGCACGCGCAGCTTGGCCTGCTCGGAGCCGCCGCCGGAGACGCCGAAGGCGACATATTTGCCGTTGGGCGAGACGAAATAATAATTCAGCGCCTGGGGGATCTGGTTGGTGCTGAACTGCATCGGGTCGATCAGCAGGCGCGGCTTACCGCCGATTTTATCGAGTACGAACAGATGCGCCGTGTTCTGGCCGGGGGCGACGCCCATGTAGAAAATGCGGTTATCGGCGCGGGTCACTGAAAAGACCGCCGTGCCGACATTGGCATCGCGCTTGATCTGCTCGTACAGCGCCTGACGGCCCGGAATCGCGGCGAGTACTTTGCGCGTGTAGGCGTTCTGCACCTTCATGAAAGCGGCAAAATGCTTGCTGCCGGGTTTTTCCATCCAGCGATAATCATCGGTCACCGGCGTGCCGAAATCATGACTGACATGGGCAATGATGGGCGCGGGCGGCGGTTTGGGGATGGATGCGAGCGCAGCGGGGCTGGCCAGTGCGCGCGACGCGAGCGCGAGCGCAGGCAGCAATGCAAGAAACCCACGTGACGATCCGATCATCCGATTCCCCGTTCGATGTAAGAGATCTGGGTACCGGAAAACACGGGTTGCGCAAACTAAGTTATGGCCCCTAGACCGGCGCGGCTGGGTTCCGGTCCCCGGTAGGCCCGAAAGCATAACAACCCCAGGTTAGGCCAGTTACCCCGAGCATCGAACTAGGGGTATTTTATTACGATTTCTTTAAGCTCGAAGAAATACCTTCATTTTTTGGACTTTCTACCTCTAATTTGTAGATTCAACCTGAGCAATACATTAAGCCACCAATCATTAGACAACTAGCGTTTAGTTTATTTCGTGCCTATCCGGTTGACTCAGACACCCACTAGGGCTAGTGGCCCCCGCCATGGCGGCCATTGACATTCACCAGCGTGACGAACTGGCTTTCCCCCAA
>NZ_NCJX01000139.1:0-5182 GCF_002282635.1 Acidiphilium sp. 34-64-41
GCGCCGCCCCGAACCGCCATCTCGTCCCCCGTCAATCCTAAAATCATGGAGAATCAGAGCCGGTTCGAAAGGGCAAGTGAAATGTGTGAATGCCGTAGCAATCAGACCAGGTCGAACCGATCGAGGTTCATCACCTTGTCCCACACCCGGACGAAATCGGTCACGAACAGCTCCTGCGAGTCAGAGCACGCGAACAACTCCGCGATCGCCCGCAGTTGCGAGTTCGAGCCGAACACCAAGTCAACCCGGCTGCCGGTCCATTTCACCGTGCCGGTCAGCCGGTCGCGCCCTTCGAACACCTCGTCCGACACCGCGGATTTCTGCCAGACGATATCCATATCGAGCAGATTGACGAAGAAATCCGTGGTCAACCGCTCGGGCTGATGGGTGAACACACCCACCCCCGGCTGCCCGGAGGTCACGTTGAGCACCCGCAACCCGCCGAGCAGCACCGTCATTTCCGGCGCCGTCAGCGTCAGCAACTGCGCCCGATCGACCAGCAATTCCTCCGCCGAGCGGCGATGACCACCGGCGAAATAATTGCGGAACCCATCAACCTTGGGCTCGAGCACCGCGAACGAATGCACATCGGTCTCGTCCTGCGACGCATCGGTCCGCCCCGGCGTGAACGGCACCTCGATCGTGTGCCCCGCCGCCTGCTCGACCGCGGCGCACCCGCCCAGCACGATCAGATCGGCCAGCGAAACCGCCTTGCCGCCGGTCTGCGCCGCATTGAACGCAGATCGGATGCCTTCCAGCGTTTCCAGCACCTGCGCCAAGACCGCCGGCTGATTGACCTCCCAATCCTTCTGCGGTGCCAGCCGGATGCGCGCCGCGTTCGCACCGCCACGCTTGTCGGTGCCCCGAAACGTCGAGGCCGAGGCGAACGCGGTCGAAACCAACTGCGAAACCGACAGGCCCGAAGCCAGAATCCGCGCCTTCAAATCCGCGATCTCGGCCGGCCCGATCAGCTCATGGGTCACCGGCGGCACCGGGTCCTGCCAGATCTGCGGTGCGGCCGGCACTTCAGGCCCGAGCCCCCGGATGTAGGGTCCCATATCGCGATGGGTCAGCTTGAACCACGCCTTGGCGAAAGCCTCGGCGAATTCATCGGGGTTCTCATGGAACCGCTTGGAGATCGGCCCATACTGCGGGTCGACCTTCAGCGCGAGGTCGGTGGTCAGCATCATCGGCGCATGGCGCTTGGCCGGATCATGCGCATCCGGCACGGCATCGTGCGCCGCCGGATCGGCCGGAGTCCATTGATGCGCACCGGCCGGGCTCTTGGTCAGCACCCAGTCGTAGTTGAACAGATTGTCGAAATAATTGTTGTCCCATTGCGTCGGGTTGTGGCTCCACGCCCCTTCGAGACCGCTGGTGATGGTATGCGCGCCGTTGCCGGTGCCGTAGGTGTTCTTCCACCCCAACCCCTGCTCTTCGATCGCGGCACCTTCCGGCTCACGCCCGACATACCGGCCCGGGTCCGCCGCGCCATGGGTCTTGCCGAAGGTGTGGCCGCCCGCGATCAACGCCACCGTCTCTTCATCGTTCATCGCCATCCGCGCGAACGTCTCGCGAATGTCGCGCGCCGAGGCGAGCGGATCGGGCTTGCCGTTCGGCCCTTCGGGATTGACATAGATCAGCCCCATCTGCACGGCGCCGAGCGGGTTTTCGAGCTGACGATCGCCGGTGTAGCGCTGATCGCCGAGCCAGGTGTCTTCCGAGCCCCAGTAGATATCCTCTTCCGGCTCCCACACATCCTCACGCCCGCCGGCGAAGCCGAAGGTCTTGAACCCCATCGACTCCAGCGCGCAATTGCCGGCCAGGATCAGCAGGTCGGCCCAGGACAGTTTGCGCCCATACTTTTGCTTGATCGGCCAGAGCAGCCGGCGCGCCTTGTCGAGATTGGCATTGTCGGGCCAGCTGTTGAGCGGCGCGAACCGCTGCGTGCCCGCACCGGCGCCGCCACGCCCGTCGCCGATCCGGTAGGTGCCGGCGCTGTGCCACGCCATGCGGATGAAGAACGGCCCGTAATGGCCATAATCCGCCGGCCACCAATCCTGCGAATCGGTCATCAGCGCGAACAGATCCGCCTTCACCGCCGCCAGATCGAGGCTCTTGAATTCCTCGGCATAGTTGAAACTTTCGCCCAGCGGATCGGACAACGATCCGTTCTGATGCAGGATCTTCAAATTCAGCTGGTTGGGCCACCACGTCTGGTTCGACATCGCCGCAAGCACCGTGCGCCTGTCAGACCCGCCGCCCGCAACCGGGCATTTGCTATCGCCGTCCATTGTGTCTCCGTTGGTTTGTTGATTGATTCAGTTCCGCCACGAAGCCCCCTTAGAGCACCCCATGCCGTTATAGGTGAAGTCGATTCTCCATATCTCGTTCATCGGGCAAACCTATGCGTCACATGCGACCGATCTTGCTTGTTTCGCCAGATCGGACAAAACCGCGCCATGAAGCCGCTCGCCCTTTGTGGCCTGATCGCCCTGCCGATCGGCGCCAGCATCCTCGCCCTGCTCGGCGTCGTCGCGGTCAACCCCGCCGGAGCCTGGAGTTTTCTAGCCACCTACCACGGCCAACCCTGGCTGTTCGGTTCACCCGGCTATGTCGATGCCTCGATCGGCATTCTGAACCAGCCGCTCGGCCGGCTCAGCGCGCTCGACTGGTTGCACGGCATCGTGCCCTGGTGGAATCCCTATTCCGGCATCGGCATGCCGCTCGCGGCCGAAATGCAGACCATGTCCTTCTTCCTGCCGTTCATCCTGATCTTCAAATGGTGGCAGGGCTGGCTGGTCGTGAAAGTCCTGATGCAGTGTATCGCAGGACTATCATCCTATTGCCTGATGCGCGCGCTCGGTTGCCGCAAACGAGCGGCGTGGCTGACCGGCGCCTTGTTCGCCCTCAACGGCAGTTTCCTGATGGCAACGCAGGCGATGGGGTCGATGGCCTTCCTACCGCTGCTGCTGCTGGGGCTCGAACGCGCCGCCCAAGCCGCCCGCGCTGGCGAGACGGGTGGCTGGAACCTCATCCCTTTCGCCTTGGCCTATTCGCTGTACGGTGGCTACCCCGAGGTCGCCTATCTCGATGGATTGCTGGCGGCCCTGTGGGCGCTGGTCCGCCTGGCCGGTCTCGGCCCGCACCGACGCCGCTTCGCGGCCAAACTCGCGATCGGCACTGTCATCGGTCTCATGCTCACCCTGCCGCAGATCATCCCGTTCCTGCATTATGTCGGCCATACATTTCTCGGCTTCCACAAGCGATTCTACGCGATCCTGCATCTGCGCCCCGAAATGGCGCCGGTCTTTCTGTTCCCCTTCATCTATGGCCCGATCCCATCTGGGCGGCCGCTCGGCATTCCTGCCCCCTTCATCTATGATTGGCCCGATCTGGGCGGCTGGCTCGGCCTCACTGCCGTGGTGCCGGCGCTGGCCGCCATCGTCCGCGCCCGCACCGACCGCAACCGCACCCTGATCCTGGCACTCACCCTGTTCAGCTTGATCGGCCTCGCGCGCTGCTTCGGCCTGCCGCATGTCACCGCCATCCTCAACGCCATCATCCCCGATCTTGCGCGGATCGATGCGGTCAGGTTCATCACCCCCGCCGTCGAACTCGCTGTCTTCATTTTGGCCGGCTTCGGCCTCGATCGGTGGATCACCGACGGACCACCCCGCTTGCCCACCGCCACAGCGCTGGTCGCACTCCTCATCGCGGCCGGTCTCACCGCGGTGCTGCCCGTCGCCCATGCCATACTCGCCTGGTATCACGCGTCATCCCCCGCGCTCCGTCATCTCATCCTGTTCGGCAATCTGCTGGAACTATCCGCCGGCGCCGCCATCCTGATCGCGCTGCTGCGCCGCCCGACCAGGCTGGCCGCATCGCTCGTGCTGGGCCTGATCGTGCTCGACAGCTTCATCATCGCGAGCCTGCCGCAACTCTGCGCGCCGCGCGCCTATCAGTTTCACCGTGGCGGCATCGCTTATCTGAAGGCGCATCTCGGCACCAACCGGTTCTACTCGCTGCGCCCGTTCGGCCCGAATTATCCGGCCGGTGACGAACTCGCCGCGCTGAACGACAATCAATTACCGGTCTCGCGCGGCTGGAGCCATTACATCACGACAAGGCTGAACGCCGAGTCCGACGCGATCATGTTCGTCGGCTGGTGGACCCCGCGGGGCATGGCAGGCGGGGTCACGGCGCTGCGCCGCAACCTCGCAAACTATGAGGCGAGCGGCGTGAAATACATCATCGCCGACCCCGGCACCGATCCGTTCCGCATCGACCTCGCGGTGCCGGACCACGCGCCACCCGCCGGCGCGGCCGTGCTGGGTTCCGGCCAGTCGCTCGAAACCACCCTGCCGGCGGCCGAGACCAGCATCATCCGCGGCACCGCCAACCCGATCGACCGCATCGCCATCCTGATCGGCACATACAACGGCCACGCCCACGGCAGCCTCGCCGCCCGGCTCTGCGCCGGGTCGATCTGCGCCGCCGGCGCGGCGCCGCTCGATCACGCAACCGATGACGCGCCGCTGCCGATTAATCTCACCCCGCCGCTGCCGATCGCGGCCGGTCAGACGATCACGCTCCGCCTCACCCACCGGCAGGGGCCGGGCGCGGTGGCGATCTGGCTGCGCCGCACCGCCGATGGCACGACCATGCCGCGGCTGACCGTCAGCACGGACCGCCAGAGCCAGCATATCAGGCGGGTCTATCAGGATCGGGTGATGACGATCTATCGCCTGCCGCAGCACCGCGCGCTGTTCACCGCATCGCCCGCCTGCCGCCTGACCCCTTACGGGCTGAACAAGCTCGACGCCGATTGCCCCGCGCCGGCGAAGCTGACCCGGTTGGAAGCCTGGTTTCCCGGCTGGCACGTCACCATCGATGGCCATCCCGCCGCGATCCGGCGGACCGGGGCGGTGTTCCAATCGATCACGCTGCCGGCGGGCCAAAGCCGGGTGCGCTTTTTCTATCGCCCACGCGGCACGCGGCTTGCGGTGAGCCTGGCGCTGGCGGCGCTGGTGGTCTGGGTTGGGTTGATGGGGAGGGAAGGCTTCTTTTTTGTAAAAAAGACCACTGCCGTCCGGCTTAGCCGGGATTGTTAGCATATAACAGTTTGATTTTATTTAGTTTTCCGGCATTTTGTGGGTGGTGTCGATTTGAATTTTGATCT
>NZ_NCJX01000178.1:0-1077 GCF_002282635.1 Acidiphilium sp. 34-64-41
CCTTGATCTGGCGCCGGTCACTGGCGACCTCATGGAGTTCTGCCAGATGCTGCGCGGCGCGGTCCGCCAGATCGCGAAGATCCCGACCTGTGTAGGGGTCGGTCCCAGTAAAACAATTGCAAAGGCCGCAAACAAACTCGCCAAGTCCCGACCCGAACTGAATGGGGTGTGCGATCTGCGCGACGAGGCGACGCGCGTGGCCCTATATCAGGACCTCGGGATTGGCGAGGTCTGGGGGATCGGCGGCAAGACCGCTGAGAAGCTTGCTGCCCGCGGCGTCCGGACTGTCGCGGATTTCCTGCGCCTCGATCCGCGCAAGGTGCGCGATATGATGTCTGTGGTGGGTGCGCGGGTACAGGCGGAATTGCGCGACGTGTCGTGCCTGCCGCTGTCGCTGATGGCGCCGCAGCGCAAGGGGATCGCGGTGACGCGTAGTTTTGGCATGCCGATCACCGATTGGTGGACGATGCGCGAGGCGGTGGCATCCTACGCGACCCGCGCCGGCGAGAAATTGCGCGAGCATGGTTTGCTCGCCAGCACAATGACGGTTCTGCTCCACACCAACCCGCACAATGGCGATCCCTGGTACAGCAACCAGCATTCGGCGCGGATCGAGGCGACCAACGACACGACATCGTTGATCGGGGAGGCGATCCGCATGCTGGAGCCGATGTGGCGCGCGGGGTTCCGGTATTCGAAGGCGGGGATCATGCTCGGCGAGTTGATCGACGCGGGCAGTCAGCCGATGTCGCTGTTTCCGACCAAGGATCCTGTGCGGTCGGCGCGGGCGATGGCGGCGCTTGATGCGGTCAATGGCCGGTTTGGTCGCGACACGTTGCGCCCGCTCGCAACGGGGATTTCGCGCACCTGGACAGCCAAGGCGATGAATTTGTCGCCCCGCTATACGACGCGGGTTGGCGAGATCCTGGTTGGAACCGCCTATTGAGGGGACGCGCTCTCGAGGGCGCCTTACAGGTTGGCTCTTATAGCGTTACCTGTTGATATGGTCCGAGACCGATGGCACCGAGGATCAAGGCGTCGGGTGTGACGTTCTGTCCCAGCGCTTCCAGCGTTCTG
>NZ_NCJX01000140.1:0-6019 GCF_002282635.1 Acidiphilium sp. 34-64-41
GTGATGTTGCAGGGCATCGGTTAGTTCCTTTCAGGGGTTACCGCCGGGCATCGCCCGGCCAGGGCAAATCAGCCGGCGTCGGCAGTGGAATGCCGGGCTATGGTGAAGCCGTAGGCGAACGCGAAATCCGCGCTGTTATCGATCAGGCGGGCGCCGATCATGGCGGTGGTGCAGAACCGTCGCAGATCGCCGGCATTGATGCGGTGTTCGCCCCACGACATGATGACGTGATGGTCGGGGTAGCGGTTGACGTTCAGCAGATTGGCGAGATGCCGGATTTCGGCTTCGGTCACGAAACCTGGTGCGATGGCGTGAGCCATGGTTGTCTCCTGTCGATGTCGGAGGAAGAGAGGGGAACGCACGGGCGATCGGCGTGTGGCCGGTTGCTCACTATAAAAATGAGGCAACTTAGAGCAACGAAACCGCTTGTCTGTCGTTGAAAAACCTTGTGTTTCCGTCGTTTCCATGCGACACCATAAAACACAGGGCAACATCACTAGACGGCTAAATGTGTTGCCCTGATGTTGCCCCCGGCAGGAGCAAGCGGTAATGAGCAAAGTGTTACTAACTGAGCGTTTCATTTCTTCACCTAAGCGGGTGCCAGAAACCGGCCGCGTCGATTTTCAAGATGCGATGGTGCCCGGCTTATCGCTGAGGGTGACATCGACCGGACATCGATCGTTCAACCTGATCGCCCGGTATCCCGCTAACCCCAAAAACCCGACGCGCCGTTCGATCGGTGAATATGGCGCCATCGATCTGGATGAGGCGCGCAGCCGGGCCCGCGAGTGGCTTGGCATGCTGCGAAAGGGGGTCGACCCTAAAGTTGCGGAGGCAGAGCGGCAAGCGGCCGAGAAACGGGCGCATACCCACACCTTCGCAATGGTCGCGGCGGCCTTTATCGAACGCCACGCAGTAAAGCTCTCCAAAGCGGCAGATGCCAAACGATCAATCGAGATGGAATTCGTTGCTCGATGGGGTCAAAGGTCGGTCACCTCGGTAACGCCCACCGAAGTCGCCGAAGCGGTCCGCGCGATCGTCAACCGCGGCTCACCGTATCAAGCGCACAACGCTCTCGGGTATCTCCGCCGCATGTATAATTGGGCGATCGGCACCCATGAATTCGGCGTCACGGAATCGCCGGTCGAGCGCTTGAAGCCAGCGGACCCTATGGCCCACTGATCCAACTGATGATCCTGACCGGCCAGCGCGAGCGCGAGATTGCCGACGCGGTATGGTCCGAATTTGATTTTGATCAGGCTCTTTGGACGATCCCGGCAAACCGCATGAAGGGCGGCAGGGCGCATGCCGTGCCCCTCGCGCAGGAGACGCTGGCGATTCTAAAAGGGTTGCCGCGGTTCAAGGGCGATCACGTATTCACCACCGACGGCTTCAAGCCCGTCAATGGTTTCTCCCAAGCGAAAGTCCGCCTCGACAAATTGTGCGGCGTGACCGAGTGGAAATTCCATGACCTGCGGCGGACCGCCCGCACTCATTTCAGCGCTTTGCCCGTTCAAGACCTCGTCCGCGAACTGGTCATCGCCCATGCCCGGCCTGGGCTGCACAAGGTCTACGACCAGCACTCATACGTCGATGAGAAACGGGAGTGCCTGACACTATGGGAGGCGCGTTTGCGGGGCATCCTGGCACCGAAGCCGCCGGCGGATGTTGCGGATATCGAAGCGGAGCGGATTAGGAGAGCAGGGGCGTGAGCGGCGACTGGGTAAAACTCCCGAAATGGACACCACATAGAGTTGCTTGGATGATCGGCCGGCTTGCTGCTGAACCCATGATGCCGAACGATGCGGATATCTTCACACGCTTAATTTCCGACGAACGAATGAGCGCGGTTTGGAAGACCTTGCAAGCCCGCAAGCGTCCGGTGCGGCAATACCTGTACCCGGCCATCCAGCCGCCACACGCACCGCCTACGGACGCGGAAGGGAGGCAGGCCGCAGCGCTGGCGGAAACCTTCCTGTTCGCGCTCACAGCAGCGCGCGACGGGGTGCGGGTATCCAAACCGGACGAATCAGAACGGCGTCGGCAAGAAATTTTGCAGCAGGCAACTATTTTCTCGGACAGTGCCAAGTTTTTACCGCCGCAAGACGCGGAGACTTTTGCGCGCGCGACTGCTCAATGGACTGCGGCGGCGAACAATATTCGCGGTGCGGATGATCCGCTTACTGTGTCAAATGATCGAGGCGACCGATTGGCTCGGGGGGTGCAGATAATTATCGCGGTATTTTTGCTCGATCGCTTTGGAAACCGGCTTGACGGCACCGCCGCAACACTGACCGCTGTCGCGCTTGGATTGAAGTCGAGCGAGGTAAGTGTGCGGGTTTCAAGATCCGCCTTTTCAGGCCGTTAAGGCATCAAAGAAGCAGACTGCTGATCTTATCTGTCATTGGCTAACTAAACCTCAGGCAACACCGTCAACCCTGAGGTCAAGATGAAATTCATCCGTTATCAACAGTTGAAAGATCGCGGTATCCCCTGGACCCGCGTGCATATCGGTCGCCTTGTGCGGGCGGGTGAGTTCCCGGCACCGGTCAATCTTGGCGGACAGACAATCGCGTGGGTCGAGGCTGAGATTGACGCTTGGGCGGCCGATCGTGCCGCTTCGCGCCCTGCCGTTCATCACGCCGCCCAATAGGAAAACCGCCGACCTGGGCACAGGACCGGCGGCTTCCGAAATCGCATCCAAGGCCATCAACCAACCCTGAGATAACGATTTCAAGCGGCAGTTCAACCCCGGCCGGCCTCGCACATGAGGCCAAAAATGTTACAGATTCCTGAGCCGAAATGGACCGCCGATGGTGGTCTGAACTATTCCGCCGAACGCCTTGTCATCGACCATCAACCTCTCGCCCGGGCTCGTGCTCGCAAATATTTCGCCAACATGCGCCGCTCCGGCGGATGCGGTGGTTCGGTCGGTGATCTCGAAAGTGAGGCGATGCTTGGCCTCATGGACGCCATCAAGCGCTTTGACCCCTCCAAGGGCTTCGCCTTTGGCACATACGCGATTTGGTGGATCGACGCCGCGCTGCGCGAATTTACGACCCGCAACAGGTCGATCGTGCGCCATCCGCGCCCCGTAGCTACCAACGTGCCCACCCAGTGCCCCGGCCAGCCGCGGCCCTCACTCCCGGCGCTGCGCTTTGCCCAAAAATACAAATCGACCGGCGCCGATACGTCGCTTGATACATTCGAGGGCGATGCACTCGACCGAGTGATCGGGACCACCGAAAACCCCGAAACCAACGCGGTCGATCGCCAGCAATCCGACCAGCGCGGAGCGGTGCTGACCGCCGCCATCGCCACGCTCAAACCCCGCGAACAGGAAATCATCACCGCCCGCCATGGCGATGATGAGCCGGCAACGCTGGGTGAACTGGCGGAGCGGTTCGGGGTCAGTGCGGAGCGGGTGCGGCAGATCGAGAGCGCGGCGTTAGATAAAATTAGGCGCTATGTTAGGAATGCCTCGGGACAGCGCCCCGCCCATCAAACCGGATATGATCGGCAGATCGCCGTCATGCGCCCGGCGAAAGAGGCGACCGATAACATTCTGCGGCACTGCGTTAGCGGCAGTTTCGGGATGGATCGATCGCCGGAGTCTCAATCCTTCGTCGCAAAAATGCGGATGGCCGCACAATGAAAAAATCCTACCTTTTGGCCTCGGTTGGCAGGTTTCACGACGCATCGCCCGGAGGCATCGTCGCCACCGCGATGCGCGCGCTGGCCAACGCCGCACCCACCGCAACTGGCGCCACCCTGATTAGCCCGGACGGGACCGTGAGATACATCGCCCGCGCGGAGGCCGAGGAATGGGTGAGGGCGCCGAGAAAAGGCGAGATGCCCTCATGAGCGCCCATGCGAGCGGTTGCCCGGTATGGGATGAACCGCCGATCGAAGCCTACGACACTGCGGATGCCGGTGGAGACAATGTGCCCTTATCGCCGTTGGTCGACCCGCTCGACCAGCCCATCGCCGTCACGTTTTTTCAAAACAAGTTTGCCAGCACGAAGACCGAAGCGACCATCTCGCTTCGCGATCTTGTTGATCGGGTTCGTGATACCACCGCCAAGGTGAAGGACGATCTGCCATGGCTCAAGCTGGCGAGGTTCGGCGATCGTCGCAGCGACAAGAATAGTCTGCGGCATGACCCAAACGTGCTCGCGATCGCTGGCATCGAGGCGGATTATGACGGCGAACAAATCGCAGTCGATGACGCCATCGAATCCCTCGCGATGCGCGGCATAGCGGCCATGGTCTACACCTCACCACGCCACACGCCGGATACGCCACGCTGGCGGGTCCTCTGCCCTTGCTCGCGAGAACTGCCCCCAGACCAGCGCGCCCGCCTGCTGACAAGGCTTAACGGCGTCCTGGGTGGTGTTCTGTCCGATGAGAGTTTCACGCTGTCTCAATCGTACTACTTCGGATCAGTGAATCGGTCGCCCTCGCATGAGGTGCACCTTGTTGAAGGTCAGTATATCGACCTGCTCGATGACCTCGACGCGGGCGCGATCGGCAAGCCGGTCAAATCGACGCCCCCCCCGGCTTCTACTTCCCCCAGCGCGCCGAAAGATAAGATCAGTGATCGTCGGATGGGCGCGTACATCGATTCTCTGCTCGCCAATGTCCGCAACGCAGTCGATGGCGACAAGCATTTTGCCGTGCTGCGTAACGCAACGGCACTGGGCGGGGTACAGTCGCAAGCCGGGTTTTCCGATGCCGAAGCGATCGAATGGATCATCAAAGCGCTGAGGGATGGCGGGCGCGATGTGAAGGATTGGAATGCAGCCGCCAAGACCGCTGAGGATGGCCTTGCGGCCGGGCGCAAGACGCCGATCGACCTTGGCCCTGACCGGGAGCGGCCGGCACCGCAGGCCGCACAAGACGCATATCAAGCCGATGATCAGGGTACGCAGGCGAAGCAAGCCGAACCGCCTGCACCTGGTGCGCAACCGGATGCACCCCGTACATTGCGGCCGATCAATCCGGCCGATCTGGAATATACCACGGTCCCCGATCGTGAATGGCTCATCCCCGATTGGTTGGGAGTTGGCTACGTGACCGGACAATATGGGGATGGTGGTGTCGGCAAAGGTATGACCGCGCAAGCCCTGCAAACCTCTACCGCAACCGGAACCGCGTGGCTGGGGTACGTAGTGAAGCCCTGCCGCTCGATCGGCCTTTATTGTGAGGACGATAACGACGAGCTGCACCGCCGGCAGGACCGCATCTGCAAGGCAAACGGCGTGAGTTTTCGTGATCTTGAACCGATGCGATGGATCAGCGGTGTGGGGCACGACAACACATTCTGCACCTTCACCCCAGATGGCAAGATGCAGGTGACCGACCGCTATTATGAAGTCGCCAAGATTGCCGAAAATCACGACGCTAAACTGATCATTCTCGACAACGTGGCTGATCTGTTCGGTGGGAATGAGAACGACCGGAATCAGGTGCGACGGTTCATCAACCTCTTGAACCGCCTTGCCCTCGATCGGGGTGCGGCCATCCTGTTGAACTGCCACCCCTCCCGCGCCGGTCTCGCCAGCGGCAGTCTCGACGGTGGATCAACCGCATGGTCGAACTCGATGCGGTCGCGCTGGACGCTCGCCAAGGCGGCCGTCGATGACGATGGCACAGACAACGGTGAGCGTGTCCTGAGCCGCGCCAAGGCCAACTACGCGCCCGATGGCGGCACGATCAAATTGCGCTGGGCCGGCGGGGTGTTGGTGCCTGTCAACCGGGAGGGTGGTTTGGCCGCCTCGTTTGCCCGGGTCGCAGTGGAACGGGTGTTTTTAGACCTTCTTGACCGTTGCGATGCGCAAAACGTGTTTGTCTCGGAATCTCGCAACGCCGCCAATTATGCACCCAAGTTTTTCGGACGGCGTCCCGACCGCGAAGGATACAACCGTGCCTATCCGGTTAAGTCAGACACCCACTACATGTGGGGTGGACCCATGCTCCCGAATAAAGCTGGGCATAGGTTGGCGCCTCGGCGCCGCCC